>JAZSFM010000079.1:0-14809 GCA_045532215.1 Eubacteriales bacterium
CTCTTTATGTGCGCGGGTTACATCCTGTGGGGTATTTCCATTCTTGGATTCTGTTTCATTCGTGTTGACCCGTCCAACGCAGGTTCGTGGCTGACAATCAGTTCTTCTTCGGTTGCTATCTCGTTGGTCATCGTTCTCGACTGTCTTATGACATTTTTCGGTTCTTCCGCCAACGACGCGGCATTTAATGCGTGGTTGACCGAGAGCACTGATTCCACCAACCGCGGCGCGGCTGAAGGTATCAATGCAATGATGCCACTTGTCGCTATTCTTGCAGTGTTTGGCGGTTCTATGTTTGTTGACCAATCGATACCTGAGGGTTGGGTTGCGATTTTTGCTGTAGTAGGCGGCATTGTTATTGTTGTTGGTATCCTTGGCTTTTTCCTCGTTGACGATTCGCCCGCGTGCGTCAAATCCGAAACGGGATATCTGCAAAACATCGTTTATGGTTTTCTTCCCTCAACGATGAAGAAGAATGGCTCTTTGTACTACTATCTCGGAGCGTTCATTCTTTTCAATATTTCCATCCAAATCTTTATGCCTTATCTCCTCATTTACTACGAAAAATCCTTGGGCATAAAAGATTACGTCTTTATTATGGCACCTGCTATTATTTTGGCGTCGGTCGCCACCGCATTTTGGGGCAAGGTATATGATAAAAAGGGATTTGATTTTTCCGGTTTTATCGCGCTGGCATCCTTGATGACGGGTTATGTTCTTCTGTATCTGTTTAAGGGAACCGTCCTTGTGTTTGTCGGCTCGCTATTTATGATGTGTGGCTATCTTTGCGGCATGGCTGTGTTTGGTGCAAAAATTCGAGACCTCATTCCCGATGGCAAAGCGGGAATGTTGCAAGGTGCGCGCATCTGTTCGCAAGTGCTCGTTCCCGGTGTTGTTGGTCCGAAGATTGGTAGCTGGGTATTGAAGGGAGCAGAAACATTGATTCAAGAAGATGGTACCCCAATGCTCAAGCCCAACGAGAACATCTTCCTCGCCGCGCTCGTCGTGGCGGCTGTGCTGACGATTCTGTTGGTGATTTTGCGTCCTAAAAAGCCGGTTCGCACCGTTGATCTGAAAACCCCTTTTGAGGAGGCCGCAAAGGGAGACGAGTGGGCACAGGAATATCCTCGCCCACAAATGAAGCGCGACTCCTATCTCTCTCTTTGCGGCGTTTGGGATTTGAGCATTGGAAAAAAAGGAGTCGTGACACCTCTTTCGGAAATTGTGGTTCCGTTCTCCCCCGAAACACGGATCTCGGGCGTGAATAGACCGCTCCAAAAGAACGAAAAATACATCTACGAAAAGGTTTTTGACCTTTCCGAAGCTTTTGCAAAAGAAAAGATACTTTTACACTTTGGCGCGGTCGACCAAATTGCCGAAGTTTGGCTCAACGGCATTCATTTGGGCGAACACGCAGGCGGATATCTACCGTTCACCTTTGACGTGACCGATATCGCCGTGGCAGGAAGCAATGTTTTGCGCGTGCGCGTCACCGACGAGTTGGATATTCAACTTGCATACGGAAAGCAACGCAAAAAACGCGGCGGAATGTGGTACACGCCCATCAGCGGCATTTGGCAACCCGTGTGGCTTGAGGGTGTTCCCGAGCATTATATTTCCTCTCTCCGCATCACGCCTACGTTGTCGTCCGTAACGGTTGAAACGATTGGCGGCGACGACCCCAAAACGCTGACACTCCATCTGCCCGAAGGCGACAAGATTTATACCTACGAGGGCGACCGCATCGAAATTGAGATAGAGAACCCCATTCTCTGGTCTCCCGAAAATCCGCACCTTTACACATTTACACTTACCGACGGCACAGATACCATCGATTCCTATTTTGCTCTGCGTACCATTGAAAGCAAAGTGGTTGCAGGCAAGCCCTACCTGTGCCTCAACGGCAAGCCCTATTTCTTCCACGGGCTTCTCGACCAAGGATATTACAGTGACGGCATCTACACCCCCGCAACACCCGACGGCTATCGCTATGACATTTCCAAAATGAAAGAACTCGGCTTCAATATGCTGCGCAAGCACATCAAAATCGAGCCCGACGTCTTTTATTACGAATGTGATAAGCAGGGAATGGTTGTCTTTCAAGATATGATGAACAGCGGACGCTATAACTTCATCATCGACACCGCACTCCCCACCGCAGGGTGGAGACGTGGATTTGTGCACGCAGTCAGTGCACGTCGCCGTGCCGATTTTGAGGGTGGTGCAAGATCTTTGATGGCACTCCTTTACAATCACCCGTCTGTTTGCTATTATACCATCTTTAACGAGGGTTGGGGACAGTATTTCGGTGCTTCGCGTGTATATGACGAACTGAAAGCGTGTGACCCCACTCGCATTTGGGATACCGCATCGGGTTGGTTCAAAACACCGCGCAGTGACGTGCAAAGCGAGCATATCTATTTTCGCAAGGTAGACATTGCCGCAAAGAAACTTCCCTTGGTACTCTCCGAGTTTGGCGGTTACTCCTGCAAAATTGAGGGACATTCCTTCAATCTTGATAAGAACTACGGTTACAGTACGTTCGAAACTCCCGAGATGTTCGAAAACGCCCTCGAAAGACTCTATCGCGAGGAGATTGTTCCTTGCATCAAAAACGGTGGACTTTGTGCGAGTGTTCTGACACAAGTCAGCGACGTTGAGGACGAGACCAACGGTCTTGTGACCTATGATCGCCAAGTTTGCAAGGTGACAGCAGAAAAAATGCAGGGCATTGCCAAAGCGCTTGCTGATGCATTTAATAGTCAATTCTAAAAGTTCAAGAAAGGAATTCTGTTATGGAGTATTTAATTTACGTAGGACAACTACTCGGCTTGACACTTGGTGTTATGGTCGTTTGCGGTCTTGTTGCGTGGCTTGCGCGCAGTGTATTTATGTATTTTGTGGGCGACTCGGCAAGGGCGGTGCTTTACGCATCCTCGGTTGTGGGCACACCCATACACGAGTTTGGGCACGCCTTGATGTGCATTCCCTTTGCGCATCGTATCACTGATATGAAGCTGTTGATGTTTCCCACCCGCCGTTCTCGCACATTTGGATACGTAGAACACAATTACAACCGCAAAAACGTGTGGGCGGTGTTTGGCAATTTGTTCATCAGCTTTGGCCCCATTTTCAGCGGCCTTGCCGTTATTGTTTTGGTGCTCAACCTTTGCTTTCCCACACAGTGGACAGCATATCTTGAAAGTTCGCGCACAATGGTAGAATCGGGAGCGAGTATCCAAGAAATGTCGGGCATTATTTTTTCACTTTTGTTCTCTTTGTTTGAGAACATCGAAGAAAACCTAGCCCCTGCCATTGTTGGTCTTTTGATCATTCTTGCGGTTTCTCAACATATCACTTTGAGTTTTGCCGACATAAAGGGATGCCTCACCGCTCTTTTGATGTACACAGGTATTGTTGCTGTGTTCGCGGGTGTTACAATGATGCTGGGCTTGCAGAATGGAATTGTTAGCGGATTGATGCAAGTCAATCTTCCTTTGCTTTCCATTTTCTGCGTGACCATTGCTTTCTCTTTAGCTTGGATACTCATTGCTCTGCTTGTTTACCTTTTCCGCTGGTTGAAAGTGATTTTTTGATTTATAAAATTCCGCAAGCGGACACTATATTGTGTCCGCTTGCGTTCCCATTATGCTCTTTGAGAAAGGACAGAAAGAAAAAGAAATGAGGTGAATATATAGGACCCGGAGGACATATGGGGCCGCCCCCGAGTGTGATGAATGAAAAATTAAAGGAGCCGTTGCCAAAAAAGATAAGCGAGGTTCCCGGGTACTTGAAAAGAGTGTCGCAAAGCTTCTTCTCAAGATTGTTCTATGTTATAAAATTGGTTTGGGAAGCCAAAAAATCCCTGCTGATTATGATGGTTTTTGTGGCGGCATTCAACGGTGTTTCTCCGGTGTTTGCAGCTTATATCTCCGCCAATTTGTTAAACCGTGTAGCAGAGGTGCTCTCTCTTGATTCTCCTTCGCTCCAAACCATCTTTGCTATGTTACTTCCCGCAATGCTGTTGCAGTTTGGATATATGTTTTTTGTGAGCTTGGTCAACAGCATCAGCAATATGATAACGCGTATTTCGAGTGAGGTTGTTACTAACAAAGTAAAATGCAAAATCATGGACAAGGCAAAGGAAATCGACATTGCATCCTTTGATATGCCCGATTTTTACGAAAAATTTGAAAACGCCAACCGAGAGGCGGGTATGCGCCCCATTCAGGTGGTTCGCTCAACCTTCAGCATTGTCAGTACCTTGATTTCTGCCATCAGCTTCATTGTCATTTTGGCGGCGGTTGCTTGGTTTGCGCCACTCGTTGTCATATTGCTTTCTTTGCCAAGTGCGATCATCACCTTTTGGTATCGCAAAAAAAATTTCCGCTATATGCGCCACCATTCCAAGGAGCGCAGACAAATGTCCTATTATTCCGATATGCTTGTCAATAAGGATATGGTCAAGGAGTTGCGCCTGTTTGGTTTATCGGATACTTTTATCGTCAATTACAACAAGGTGTTCAACCGCTACTTTGCGGGTATTAAAAATTTGATTGTTCACGAGAATGCTTGGAACGTTATTATCGCCCTGGTTAGCACAACGGTCAACTGTGCGCTGTTTCTGTTTATTGCATACACGGTGACGGTTGGCAGTGGACAAATTGGCGACTACTCCCTTTACACAGGGGCTCTTACCTCTATTGCGACTTGCGTTGCCACCCTTGTAACCACTACATCGAGTATTTATGAAGGCACTTTGTTTATTGATAATATGATCGTTTTTATGAACGAAAAAAGGAAGATCATTCCCACGCTGACACCCGCAAGATCGGTAGAGCGACACGTAGGACACACGATCGAGTTCAAAAACGTATCCTTCCGCTATCCGGGCACCAATCGGGATGTTCTCAAAAATATCAGCTTCAAAGTGAATGCAGGTGACACGGTTGTGTTGGTTGGATTGAACGGCGCCGGAAAAACAACGCTACTCAAGCTTTTAACCCGTTTGTATGATCCTACCGATGGATGTATTCTGCTTGACGGACAAGACATTCGCGAGTATAACATCGATGAATTGTACGCTATGTTTGGTGCGATCTTCCAAGATTTTGGAAAATACGCTTTTACGGTGAATGAAAACATCTCTTTTGGAGAGATTACAAAACCGATAGACTATGATGCCGTTCGTGCAGCGGCTCGTGCAAGCTCTGCCGAGGATTTTATTTCGCACTTGCCGCGCGGATATGAAACATCTTTGATGCGTGTGTTTGAGCAAGACGGCATTGAGCCCTCGATTGGACAATGGCAAAAGCTTGCCATTGCAAGAGCGTTTTATTCCGATTCGGATATTCTCATTCTCGACGAACCCACCGCATCCTTGGATGCCATTGCCGAGCAAGAGATATTCAATCAATTTGATCTGCTTCGCAAGGATAAAACGACTTTCTTTGTTTCTCACCGCCTTTCCAGCGCAACAATCGCCACCAAAATACTTGTTTTGGATCGTGGTGTATTGGTAGAGGAGGGAACACACCCCGAGCTGATGAAAAAGCAGGGGATATACCATAAACTTTTTGCAACACAAGCAAACCGTTACATTGCAGAGGGGGGAGAGCAACCGCGTATGCCCCTTGACCTTTGACGGCAAAACCCTCTGCGAAAAAGGATTCCGTTTGCACATTCCCGAGCAACGCACGGCAAAGGTGTATTTTTATCGGGCAAAAAAACTTTTTGTGACGTCCTCGACGCCCCAAAAACGAGCGAATATTTGCAACTAAAAACGGGCGATTCGTGAATCGCTCCTACGGAAAATATTAAAATTCATTGTAGGGTCGATTCACGAATCGACCGAAAACGAATGCAAATCGTGCATAAAAGTAGGCGAACAAAGTTCGCCCCACAAAGCATATTCAATATTGACGCTATGGCGGGGGCTTGCTCCCGCCGATTTTCTTATCTGAATTTTTGTGGCGTCTGGAGTAAGCCCCCACCCAGCAAGCCAAGATTTTCTGTTTGAGGCGTGGATGTTTGGCTTAAATTTCTACTATTTGTAGAATTTTTTCTAAACAAATAGGTTGTTGCATTTGAGAATTTTGCGTGATAAAATATAAGCAGAAAACGAAACCGGTTTTGATTTCATAACTTAAGAACAAAGGAGAATACTATATGAAAATCACACTTGCGAACAATCTTCGAGAGCTGCGCAAAAATAAAAATCTGACGCAGGAAGAACTGGCAGGGTACCTTAATATCTCTCCTCAGGCGATTAGTAAATGGGAGAGAGGAGAGGGCTTTCCGGATATAGCGATGCTTCCGGTTATCGCAAATTATTTTGGTGTTACAATAGACACCCTTTTGGGCAATGATACAACAAGTATTGAAGAAAAAATTCGTCATTATTGCGATGAATACGAAATATATAACGCGAAAGGGGATATGGATAAGGCGGTTCAAGTGGCTGCACAAGCATATCACGAGTTTCCGTATCACTGGAATATTATAGATATTTATTGTATGTCTTTAACGAGAGGATATAGTGTGCATCCTGAAGAAAAAATGCCGGAATTGCGTGGTATTTGTCAACTGATTATGGATAAATGTACCGATGCTAAAATACGCATGCATGCTGTATACTCTATGTTGTTTGCGGAAGATGATGCAAATATTGAAAAATGGTTTGCAGAAGTTCCCGGAACATATGATTATAGCGAATGGGAGCGCCGAGAAGATCGATACTATGAACGTGGTCAAACAGAAAAGTTTCGTCATCAAAAACAGGAAAACATGTATCAACTTTATTCTTATCTTCGTGAAAAAATGGCTTCGGGTATTCAATCCCCAAAAGAAAAAATAGCGGCATATAGACATCAAATTGCTTTGATCAATGCTGTTTTCGGAGAAGATAATTTGGTGTGTGAAAAAGGAACTCTTGCGATTGCGCATATACGGCTTGCCTCGGCATTGTTTGAAGCAGACGAGAAGGCAGAAGCGTATGAAACGCTTGAAAAGGGAATAACGCTTTACCAAGAGTATTGTGCTCTGCCGGAGGGGACGGAACTGTGTTATTTGGGGCTCTTTGATACCAAAACAAGATTGATCAATCAGAGTGTTTGTACAAGAGTTGAAAAAATGATTTCGTTTTTAAGAGGGGATAAAATGATGAATGGCTTCAAACGTGTTGCCGATGATGATAGATATCAAAGACTCATAGCCCGTCTTAGCTGATATTTATAATCTATTTTTAAAATCAAAAAGAAAAAATTTTGAATGGGGATGATCTCCCAGACATCCCGAAAACGAACGGGTATCGTGAACAAAGGCGGGCGATTCATGAATCGCCCCTACAATAAAAATTATAATTTTGCGGTAGGGGACGGCGCCTCGACGTCCCGCTTGTAACGCACAAGTATAAAATAACAAAAGCCACCCGCTGATGCAGGTGGCTTTATCATTTTACTTCAATTCCTTAGGCGTTCTGGGGTAGAGGAGGACGTCTCTGATGTTAGAAACACCGGTGACGTACATAACCAAACGGTCAAAGCCGATGCCGAATCCGCTGTGGGGAACAGAGCCGTACTTTCTCAAATCGAGATATTGAGAGTAAGCTGAAACGTCCATTCCGCGCGCTTCCATAGCGGCAACGAGCTTGTCGTAGTTTGCTTCTCTTTCGCTACAGCCAACCAGTTCACCAATGCCGGGAACCAAGAGGTCGGTAGCCGCAACGGTCTTGCCGTCGTCGTTCTGCTTCATATAGAAGGACTTGATATCCTTGGGATAGTTGATAACGAATACGGGCTTTTTGAAGATTTGTTCGGTCAGCCAACGCTCATGCTCGCTTTGCAGTTCTGCGCCCCATTCGGGAGCGAATGCAAAGTTTGCGCCCTCTGCCTTCTTCAGCAGCTCGATAGCATCGGTGTACTCAAGAACTTGGAAGTCGGAGTTTGTCAAAAGTTCGAGCTTTTGGCGCAGTCCCTTCTCGAAGAATTTCTCGAAGAAGTCGATTTCGGAGGAGCATTTCTCAAGAACGTAACCAACGATGAACTTGATATATTCTTCAATAATTTCGATGATGTCGGGGAGTTCTGCAAAAGCAACCTCGGGCTCAACCTGCCAGAACTCGGATACGTGACGGGAGGTGTTGGAGTTCTCGGCGCGGAAAACAGGACCAAAGGTGTAAATTTTGCCAAGCGCCATAGCGGCAACCTCGCCCTCGAGCTGACCGGAAACGGTCAGAAACGCTTTTTTGCCAAAGAAATCTTCTGCAAAGTAATCGTCCTCGGTTTTAGCGGTTGCGTTCCAGGGTTGGGTGGTAACGCGGAAGACCTCACCGCCGCCCTCACAGTCGTTGCCTGTAATCAGGGGAGTGTGAACGTAGGTGTAGCCGTTGCTTTGGAAGTAGAGGTGAGAAGCCGCAGCGAGAGCCGAGCGAACGCGTTGCACGTTCATAATGGTGTTGGTTCTAACGCGGAGGTGAGGCATCGTGCGCAAAAATTCGAGGGAGTGACGCTTCTTTTGCAGAGGATAGTCTGCAGGGCAGTCGCCAAGAATTTCGTAAGATACCATTTGCATCTCGCACTTATTCATCTCGGACGCAACGATAACACCGGTCACCTTAACGCCGCAACCGATTACAAAAGCGGTATTTACCTTTATATCCATATTCTCCTTATCGATAACCAACTGCAGGTTGGCAGTGCAGGAGCCGTCATTGATTTCTACAAACGAAACGTTCTTCGAGTCGCGGGTGGTTCTAACCCAACCGCACACGTCAATGGTTTTTCCAACGTATTCATCCACGTTTGCAAATATTTTCTTTATATCAACGTGTTTCATTCTAAAATTCCTTTCACAAAGAGGATTGGAGAAATATTCTTCCTTCATTCTATAAATTGTATCACATTTTTTTGTGGTTGTCAATAGGGAAGAGGGGAAAAGAAACAAAATACAAGGCTGTATCGACCGCGAAACGTTGATATAGCCTTGTATTTAATATGTGGAGAAAATATCGCTTTTATGTTTGATCTGTTTTTTGATTTAACAGCTCGGCTTTTTTGGTATCAAATTCTTCTTGAGTTATAACGCCTTGATCTAAAAAATCCTTATATTTTTTCAGTGTTTCAATTCGAGTGTTTTCTGAAACAAGACCCATTGCTTGAACAGATTGAAACAGCGATGTAATGGCTTTTATGTCGGAAGCAATGGTGGGGTATTGATAGCTCTCTTCAAAACGAGCCCCGGTAGAGCGGATAAGGCGAATGTCTTTTGAACATACTGCATTGATTACGCCATTGTTTATAAAGACTAACAGCAATATGAGCACAATTATTGGATATACAAGTTGAAGTCTCCAATCAAAGGAGCTTATGCCATCTGTTTCTTGAAGAATGACCACGAAGCCAAATAAAACGTATGTGGCAAAAATTATTCCCGTTAAAAATTTTTCCAAGAACTCAAACATTTTTGGAAAACTGTTGTATACGTGTGTGATATATGTTTGGTCGACAAAAACCGATTTCAGCTTATCTTTTGACTCTTGATCAATTTCTGTTGAACTCATGGAAGCTTTTTCAAGGCGACGGTTCCAATCTTCGACGAAACTTAGAGAGCCGGTACGAACTGTAGCCCAAAAGCCAATCATTAAGCCAACAATAAGTGGGGCGAGCTGGAAACCTATAATTAGCCCTTTTTCACCATCAAAAAGGTCGTAAGGAATATCAACAGTATTGGTTTTCAAAAAGATGTTGAGAAGCGAGTCTTCTGAAACTTCTTCTCCATCAGCTTTCAACTGAACTTTTGTTTCCGTGTCGCCGATTATATATTGAAACACAGAGAAGCTGGAAGAAGCCTCCATTTTTAATTCTTTTGACTCCTCTGTAAAATGCAGAGTCGGTAAGAAGAAAATTAAAACAATGAGCAATAATTGCACATATTTTATACATCTTGCTATGGCGTAGCGTTTTTGAGACAATGCCGCGGTTTCTTGTCTTTTTTGTTCCATGGTTATTCTCCTTGTTAAAAAATATGATTGCACCTATATGGGTGCAAAAATATTATAGCACAAGGGTATAATAAAGTCAATAGGATTTTCAAAATTTATAGAAACTTGTGGTGAAAAATGAACAAAGAAGTCGAAAAGAAAATAGGAAATAATATTCGGAGATTAAGAGAACAAGCTAATATGACGCAGGATATGCTGGCAATTAAGCTCCAAATTAACGGATGCGATATCACGCGAAGCGCGGTTGCCAAAATCGAGGTCGGGCAAAGGCATCTGTATCCCGATGAAATTGTTTTGCTCAAAAACATCTTAAATGTATCTTACGATGAAATATTCGATCTATAAAATACTCTCATAATCACAAATAGAATATAGAAAACAAGGCAACATCGCTTTAATGCGATATTGCCTTGTTTTCTTGAGAACTTTCTCTCATTGCAGAGCTTATTTTTGCTCCTCGAGGGGATATTTGGGTTTTGGGAGATTCCAACGCAGGAAGGATGCCAAAAATCGAAGCGCAATCACGACTGCTGCCCCCACGATAGATGCCAGCAAAGCATCGAAATAAACGTGTATAAAGTAGGCAACAATCGCTCCCGCGATGGATGCGCAAGCATAAAAATGCTTGACGAATATCTTGGGCAAATTCATCGAAAATACGTCGCGCAGTACACCACCGCCAACACCTGTGATCACGCCTAAAAAGATGGCGGTGAACGCATTTGGGGTTTGGAGGTTATCAAAGCACGCGTTGACACCCACAACAGTAAACACGCCAAGACCAACCGAGTCGGCAATCATCAGGGAGAGTGCCTGTACTTTGTGCTTGTTGCGTGCAAAAAACTTTTGAATTTTTGGCAGATATGTAAGGGCAGGGATGCCGAGTCCAAGAACCGCGTGTAAAGGATTGACAAACGCCGCCGGCGGAGTGACACCAAGGATCAGATCGCGGATGATACCGCCACCGATTGCGGTCGTCATACCGAGCACACACGCGCCAAAAATGTCCATTTCCTTTTTCATCGCGGTCAGCGCCCCCGAAAGAGAGAACGCAATCACGCCGATGATTTCAAAGATAAAAAAGATAGAGTCCATATATTTCTCCTGTTCCAAAACAAGTTACGCTAACAGTATAGCACATTGATGGACAAAAAGCAACAAGAGATTTGATTTTTTGCTTGACAAAATAATTAGCATATGGTATACTTAAACCACAATACATTTTAGAAAGTGAGGTGGACAAAATGAAAAGATTTATTTTGACGAAATCGCATACTATTTGTCCGCTTCAAATTCAACCCCGATAGGATAAAATATTGATGTCGATTTTGTCGGCATCATTTTTTATTGTTAAGGAGTATGAATTCATGAAACAAACAAAGCACATCTATTTAGAAACAATTGATAATTTTTCATCCAACTCGCTTTACGAGCGAACAACTGTAAGAATACCATTAAATAACACTGTAATAGTGCCATCTCAAGGTAATGAAATCTGTCGTATCATTCATAGCGCAAACAGAACATTTGTAAGTGTTCAAGAAAAGCACATCCAAACCATTCGTGAATATCTCCGTGTCAATGATATAGCAAAAAAACTTTGCTCTCCTTTATTCTATCGAGAAATACTCGAGTTGTTGGGCTATAATCCTTGTGAATTTTTATTGGAGCCAAGCGAAGAGTTTTTGCAGGATATCAAATACAACTGTGTTCATACTTTGGACTACGCTTGTGTTAAGGATACTTTTATCCCACAAAGTACCGACCAAATTGAGAAGATTGGTCGAGGAGACGAACGATTTATTCTTGATGAAAATTTTCACGATACGATGTATTGCATAACCGACAACAATAGAATGGCGGCTTGCAGTTATTACAGACCCAACAGTGGTACGTTTGCAAACACTTGTTCAATGGAGGTTTTTGTGCGTCCTGAATGCAGGGGAAAGGGATACGGCAAAATAACCGCATCCGCGGCTACTCAAACGATTGTTGACGATAACAAACTCGCGCTTTGGGTATGTCAAGTTGAAAATATAGCATCACAGAAAATAGCAGAGTCATTAGGATATGTGTTTCTCGGCGGCCAGTTGCGTATCATTAAGTGATTGCGCTCTTGCAGGGAGTGAATAAAGCAAACCGAATGAAAAACATAATCTTCGAATATTTGCCTGTTAACGAGGTAAAAATACAAAAACAACAAAAATTACCCTTGTTAACTTGACAATAACGAAAAAATATGCTATAATGCTACCAACAAGGAAAGGAGATATGGCGATGAGTAAAAAGATTTATACACGACAGTATTATATTAATAAAATTCGCGGTTTCTATAATAGTGATCTCATTAAGGTAATTACCGGTATCCGCCGTTGCGGAAAATCCTGCTTTCTTCTATCCGTTATGGAAGATTTGAGGGCAATGGGAGTTGAAGAAAAAGATATATTATATCTAAACCTTGATAAGCGCGGTTATCGCAAGATTAAAACTTCTGATGCGCTTGAAGCGGCAATTGAAACTCTTATCACCGACAATGATTACAAATATCTTTTTATCGACGAGGTTCAAAATGTTGATGGCTTTGAGGAAGTCATTAACGGATTTCGCGAGGACGGCAATTTTTCCATCTTCATTACGGGATCAAACTCTTATCTTCTCAGCGGAGAGCTTGCTACGAAACTAACAGGACGCTATATAGAGATTGAAATGTTCACCTTAAACTTCCGCGAATATCTTGAAATGAAAAAGTTTTTCGGCAAGGAAATAAAGGAGAATAAAACAGAGGAATTTAACGAATATATCCGCTTTGGTGGTTTCCCAAAGGTTCTTGAATTTGACGATTCGAGCGATAAAGATACTTATATTGCAGAGGTCATTTCTCAAATTCTTGACAAGGATGTTGTGAAGCACAAGAAGATTCGAAATCGCTCGGTATTTGATAAAGTGATGACTTACGTTATTAACAATTTTGGCGCAACGATGAGTCTGTCCGGTATTGCGGAATATTTTGAAAAGCAAGAGCATATCAGTGTTCGAACAGAAACGCTCAATAATTATTTGCAAATACTTGAAAATGCGAAGATCATATACAAATGCCCGCGCTTTGATGTTAAATCTAAAAAGTCTTTGCGCGGAGAGCAGAAATATTATCTTGCAGACCTTGGTATCTATTTCTCGCGCAATGTAGATGCTCGTATCAACTACGGCCCTGTGCTTGAAAACATTGTATATACCTATCTATCCGCAAAGAATTACAAAACCAGCGTAGGACGCGTAGGTAAGCTGGAGTGCGATTTTATCACCCGGGTCAGCGATGAATACAGATATATCCAAGTAGCAATGACGATCATGAGCCCCGAAACGGAAGAACGCGAATATAAGCCGTTTACGATGATACGTGATAATTATCCCAAATATCTGCTTACGATTGACAACCTACTCCAAAAGCGCGATGGTGTAATTCACAAAAACATTATTGAATTTATCTCGACAGATGAAAATCTGTAAGAATGTAGGAATAGCCAAGGGATGCGCATTGCGCACCCCTTGGCTATTCGTTTAGCGGAGGGTGTGGGATTCAGAACCAAGCCTCGTTCACCTGTGGTTCACTCGGCGCGAATTTGCTATGCAAATTCGCCACGACGCGCAAGCGCGCGTGGTTTCTCACAACACACTCACACACAAAACAAACAAGGGGCACCATTCGGTGCCCCTTGTTTGTTTGGCGGAGGGTGTGGGATTCGAACCCACGTGACATTGCTGTCAAACGGTTTTCAAGAAGTCTACCAAAGAATACCGTTTCAGCTTAGTTCGGTGCAGTTTGTGCTAAAACGATTCGCAAAAATCCTTATTTTACAAGGTTTTTTGGGACTGTTTGGAACCGATATGAATTAAAACGAATTGATCGGAATCGATACAGACCCCTCGTTTTTTGAGCAATTTTTTGCACTTTGGAGAGAATTTGGAGAGAATTCGCGAGAGAAGAATTGCAACTGCAGTACATCGAGATTTTTCTTTTTTGGAGAGAATTTTTCACGATTTAGGAGAGAATTTTTTATGCGTTACGATTTAGACGAAATCCAACGCTTGCCGGATGTCTTTTCCTTGGCAGACCTTTGCCGCGCCTGCCATTTGAGCCATTTGGATGCGCGGTACTATCTTAAAAGCGGACTCATTCCCTATGAGACAACCGGGAAGAAAACGCGGTGTTACCTGGTCAAAAAAACCGCCCTGCTGAGAGCCATTGAAGACTACAGTGAAAATCCCGAGAAATACAAAATCCCGGGAATTTGGAGAGAAAAACAACACTTAAACGGAATCCGCAAAAGCCCCATAATATACCTCCCAACGCAGGATCTCGCGTCGGACGTAGCGGTCGAATATTACCAAAATAAGCTTGCCGATGCATCCGAGCTGATCTGTGTTGCCGACCTTGTGCGCGTTACGGGATACCGCCCACCAACTATCACGCGGTGGTGCAAACAAAAGAAGCTCATCGCACACGCGAAAACCAACCGCCTATGGATCGCAAAGGCAGACGCCATAAGGTTTTTGACCTCTTTTACCTACAACGATAAGTCGGATCGTAGCCATGTCGTTCTGTGAGCCAAGGAGTTGACTGGTGAGATTGTCTTCCTAAGACCGCTTGGCCTCCGACTTGCAAAAGAAGCTCATTGCCCACGCGAAAACCAACCGCATATGGATTGCAAAGGCAGACGCCATAAGGTTTTTGACCTCTTTTACCTACAATGATATCAACGAAGTCGGATCGTAGCCATGTCGTTCTGTGAGCCAAGGAGTTGACTGGTG
>JAZSFM010000149.1:0-7745 GCA_045532215.1 Eubacteriales bacterium
ACGTCGAGCAAATTCGCAAGAACGCGCAAATTGCAAAGGCAAACGCGCAAAGAGACATCTCTATTGCTACTGCCAACGCACAACAGGAAGTCGGAGGCCAAGCGGTCTTAGGAAGACAATCTCACCAGTCAACTCCTTGGCTCACAGAACGACATGGCTACGATCCGACTTACGTCGAGCAAATTCGCAAGAACGCGCAAATTGCAAAGGCAAACGCGCAAAGAGACATCTCTATTGCTACTGCCAACGCACAACAGGAAGCAAATGCTGTTCGTGTTGAGGCCGAGAAGAAGATTGCCGAGCAGGATGCAGAGCTTGCCGTTCAACAGGCCGATATGAAGGTCAAATCCGAAACCAAGCGCGCAGAGGCAGACGCTGCATACTCCATCCAACAGGAAAATCAGCGTAAGACCATTGAAATTACCAAGGCAAACGCCGACATCGCTCGCAAGGAAAAGGAAGCCGAACTGGCAGAAAAAGCGATTGCTCTTAAGGAAAGAGAGCTCGACGCCGAAATTCGCAAACAAGCAGATGCTATGAAGTATCAGGCCGAAAAGAAGGCAGAAGCCGAGCTGATTAAGCAACAACGCGAGGCAGAGGCCGAAAAATACCGTGCTATTCAAGCCGCCGAGGCAAAGAAGGCAGAGGCCGAAGCACTGCGTTACGCAATGGAACAAGAGGCAGCAGGTATTCGTGCCAAGGGCTTGGCCGAAGCAGAGGCCATTGAAAAGAAGGCAGAGGCACAAAAGAAGATGGGTGAAGCATCCGTACTTGAGATGTATCTTGCCGCTCTTCCCGAGGTGGTTAAGAACGCTGCCGCTCCTCTCTCCCAAACCGACCGCATCGTAATGTACGGTGACGGCAACTCCACCCGTCTTGTAAAGGACGTTATGAATAGCGCAAACCAGATTATGGAGGGTGTAAAGGAATCTACAGGTCTTGACATCACCTCTCTCCTCTCCGGTGTTGTAGGCGGCAAGATAGTAAGTGCCGCACAAAAAGAAACTGACAAAGAATAATCATTCCGTCAATGGGGGCACTGCCACAGGCAGTGTCCCCCCGGCGGACTTTTGAGAAAAGGATGGATTATGAGCGATAAAACAAACAAACCCGAAAAAAAGGTCAATGCCCCCACCCCCGAATTGATTCGTCACGGTGAGGTTAGAAACGGACGGCTCATTCGCTACTATGGCAAAAAGAGCGAGCTTGTCATTCCCGACGATATCACCGATATCGCAGAGGAGGCATTTCGCGGGAACACCTACGTCACACGCGTAGTGCTTGGCAGACGTGTTGCCACCATTGGCCCGCGCGCTTTTTTGAACTGCGAAAATCTGTTGCAGGTAATCTTCCCCGCAGGGCTCCGCAAAATTGGCGACCAAGCATTCGAGGGTTGCTCCGCTATGACCGCATTGCTCCTGCCCCGCTCGGTCGTCTCAATTGGTGACTCCTGCTTTAAGGGCTGTACCGCTCTGCGTCACGTAGTCCTTTCGGCATCCATCCAACACATCGGTCGTTATGCGTTCTCGGATTGTGAAAGTTTGGAAGAATTGGATCTACCCGAGGGCATCGCTACTCTGCACCGTTGCACCTTCTGGGGGTGCCGCTCGCTCAAATCTGTCACCATCCCCGAGAGCGTACGCACACTTGGACGCTATATTTTTGCTCGTTGTACCTCTTTACGCGAAGTCGAGCTCTCGGATAGTATCGTTTACGTAGGCATTGGCGCGTTCAGCGATTGCTACTCCCTCTCTCGCGTGCATATGCCAAACGCCATTCGCGTTGTGAGCGACTACACCTTCTCCTGTTGCACAAAGCTTGAAACCGTTGAGCTGCCCGAGCACATCAACTATATCGGCAATGCCGCTTTTGCGCATTGCAAAAAACTCAAAGATTTGACGCTCTCTCCCGACGTCAAACGTATCGGCCACTCGGCGTTTATGGGGTGCACCTCCTTGCAAGAGATTACCATTCCCGCTGCCGTTCAGGATATCGCCCCCTCCTGCTTTGCGTACTGCAACGCATTGGAAAGCGTCACCATCGATGCAAAATTGAAAGAATTGGAAGAGCGGCTCTTTTCGCATTGCTTTGCACTGCGCACGATCCGTTTGCCCGAAACCTTGGTTAAAATTGAAGCCGAGGCATTTGCAAAGTGCTCGTCTTTGACTGTGATTAAAACATCCCCCGTGTTGAAAATCATCGAAGAACGCGCATTTTGGGGCTGTCTTGCATTGAAGGAAATCAGTCTCCCCACCTCTCTCAAGGTTGTTGGAAAAGAGGCATTTAAGGATTGCCTTGCTCTGAAAACCGTCCTCTTTGCCAACTCCCGTCTTGCACTCAAAGCAGGCGTTTTCAACGGCTGTGACACGCTCGAAACAGTTGTCCTGCCCGACGGCACCTTCACCTTTGGTAAGCGCTCACTCAAATGGGGAATCCCCTCGGGTACGCGCCTTGTCACCCACAAGGAGCTTGCCATAGCAAGTGAACTGATGCAAAAAGCACTCGAGACACCCCTTGAGATAGAAGAAGAATCCCCCTCTCTCACCGAAACAGAAGAAAACGAGGCGACAGAAGAATAATCACACAAAGCCAACGGCAAATCTGTTGGCTTTTGTTTTTCTCCTTGTAGGGCGGGGGCTTGCTCCCGCCGTTTCGGTAGGATAAAATCTTCTAGGCGGCGGGAGCAAGCCCCCGCCCTACAAAGATCCATTTGTCTCGTTGCTATCATTTTTTAACCTTTAGTTAATACAAACTTTCCTAACAATGCCTTTACACAAGAGATTTTTGTGGTATAATGATGTCAGAAGCAGACGTCGGCTTACTTTTCTCTCAATGGAGGTATCCTTATGAAAATGTCTATTGGTGCAAATATCAAACGTTTGCGCACAACCAAAAACGTTACGCAAGAACAGCTTTCGGTTGCGATGAACGTTACCTGCGCGGCTGTTAGCAAATGGGAAAGAGGTGAAACTTATCCCGACATTACACTTTTGCAACCGCTCGCTTACTATTTTGGTGTAACGCTCGACGAGCTGATGGGCTACGATCAAGAAAAGATCCAAGCCGAAATCGACGAAACGCTCCTTCTTTATAAAAAGAATCGGCACACCCCAAAAGGTCGCGAAATCATCACGAAGGCCTATCGCGACTATCCCAACGACTATTGGATTATGCATTACTATATGTGGACCATCTCCGGTTGGGATGCCGATAACGATCCTACGGTTCTTCTTGCAAACAAGGAAGAGTTTCTTTCTATATGCAAAAAAATTCTCGACGGATGTACCGACGAGGGCTTGCGTTTGTACGCTTGGAATATGCGCGCAAAAATTCTTCACGCAGAGGGAAAAACCGATGAAGCTCTCGAAATTTACAAAACAAAATTTATGACTTGGTTTTTGACTTCCGGTCAAAAATGCGAACAACTGTTTGCAAAAAATACAGAGGAATACTATTATTGGGTCAGCAAAAATATGTATGAGCTGATTGCGTTTGCCGGCGACAAGCTCGGACGCGTGATTTCCTTTGACGGTACCCTTTCTGCAAAAGAGAAAGCCGAGAAAGCTATCCGATACGGAAAGCTTATGCTCAATGCTTTGGATGAGACAGGAGACGTCTTTTTTGCCGGTCTTGCAGAGGCCTTTTTGAACAGAATGAGACACGATATGATGTACCGCGGCGGTCATGACGAGGATATTATTGTTTTGTTGGACATGAACCTTTCCGCGGCGCAAAAAATCGACGAAGCAATAAAAACAGACAACGCTATACACCAAGCATATTTCCCAGACCGTGTATCGGTAACGGCAGACAATTTCCTTACGTGGATGGTCGACAATCTTTTGAACGCCAAGGGCGGCAGACAAGCAGAACTTCTCAAAAATCCCAACTACCTTGCCGTTTTGAACAAGTACAAATAATTTCTCTCCCCGCCCCCCCTCGCGCGGGGCGATTTTTTTATCGAATCTAAAAATTTCAAGTAAGCAAGCTCAGGATGACATGCAGAAATTTTATTTTGTTATGATTCGTTTGTGAATCAGGAGCGTGTTCTTGCGCGAGCACGTTCTTCCCTTTTACATTTTTTCAACTTTTTTTGCAAAAAATATTGCAAAGCGGGACGTGTTGTGGTATAATAGTGTGTCACATTTGTTTATATGACCCCCTAATTTATAAATAAAAGGAGTTGTTTTTTTATGAGTCGTATGTTCGGCACTGTTTCGCGCGGAGTGAGAGCTCCCATCATCAGAAACGGCGACAACATTGTGGATATCGTTACCGAATCTGTCCTGGAGGCATCCCGCGTTGAGGGTGTTCCCTTCCGTGATAGAGACATTGTTGCCATGACCGAGGCCGTTGTGGCTCGCGCACAGGGCAATTACGCTACGGTTGACGACATCGCCACAGACATCAAAAACAAATTCGGCGGCGAGACCGTTGGTGTTATCTTCCCCATCCTCAGCCGCAACCGCTTTGCCATCTGCTTGCGCGGCATCGCAAAGGGATCCAAAAAGGTCGTTTTGATGCTTTCCTACCCCTCTGACGAGGTTGGAAACCATCTGGTCAGTCTTGACGCTCTTGATGAAAAGGGTGTAAACCCCTATCGCGACGTGCTCACACTTGCGCAATACCGCGAACTGTTTGGCTATGAGAAGCACACCTTTACCGGCGTTGACTACGTTGAATACTACGAGCGCCTCATCCGCGAGTGCGGTGCCGAGGCAGAGATCATTTTTGCAAACAACGCAAAGGCGATTCTCCCTTATACCAAGAACGTGCTCTGCTGTGATATTCACACCCGTGCACGCACAAAGCGTGTCCTCAAGGCAGCAGGTGCCGAGGTCGTTCTGGGGCTGGACGAGATCCTCAACGCTCCCGTGAACGGCTCGGGCTTCAATGCTGACTATGGTCTCTTGGGCTCGAACAAAGCTACCGAGGATCAAGTAAAGCTCTTCCCCCGTGACTGCCAACCCGTGGTAGATGCTATCCAAGAAAAGCTCTTCCAAGCCACCGGAAAGCACGTTGAAGTTATGGTCTATGGCGATGGCGCGTTCAAGGACCCCATCGGCAAAATCTGGGAGCTCGCCGACCCGGTCGTCTCCCCCGCTTACACAAAGGGACTTGAGGGAACCCCAAATGAATTGAAGCTCAAATATCTCGCGGATAACGATTTCTCCGACCTCTCGGGCGAGGAACTCAAAGCCGCTATTAAAGCAAAGATCCACGAAAAGGACGATAACCTCGTTGGTCAAATGATCTCCGAGGGTACTACCCCCCGCCGCCTAACCGACCTCATCGGCTCGCTCTGCGACCTCACCTCCGGCTCCGGCGATAAGGGCACGCCCATTATCTGGATTCAAGGTTATTTTGATAATTACACTGCTGAATAAAATAGGACGCGATATGTGGGGGAACTTTTTGCAAAAAGTTCCCCCGCACCCCTTCCCAAAAACTTTCTAACAAAAGGTTATAAGAAGAAATCTCAAAGACACAGATAGACGGGCGGCGCGAGCGCAACGCTCGCTTTTGCTGCCGCAAGTTCGCAGGGGCCGCCGAGACCCTGCTCACTCAGAGAGTTGAATAGAAACATTGTAGGGGCGAAGAGATTGCTTGCAATCTCGTGGCGGCTTGCCGCCTTCCATTAGGTCGCCCGTTTTTGGTTTCACCGTGACCGTTTGTTTTCGGGAGGAGCAAGCCCCTCCCCTACAAGACACAATAAGAGGGATAGCAAGTGCGCTATCCCTTTTATTTATTTACTTTCTCACACTCATCCAACAGCCCTCTGCGCCAATGCCGTTTTCGGGAGGTGTCAGAACGCCCTTTTCGATAAGACATTCAACAACAGCGTCAAGAATCGGCATACTCGCAAGGTTATTCGCCAATCTCCATTCTCCAAGAAGATAATCGGGAACAGATTTCTTAATCAGCACTGCGACCTTCTCAGCAACGATTTCCGCATCCGCATTAAAATGTCCGTTTTGCAAAGCGTTGCTTATATCAAAAAGTCTGTTTCTATCGGAAAGAGAGCTTACAAGAATCTTGGTGTAAAGCATATCTCCGTCACGGTACAAATAACCACACTCAATGGCTTTTGCTGCGTGCTCTTTTTCCGTTTCTGACAACGAGGTAATATCAAGTCCTTCAATCGCACGAAGTGCAAGTTGAATCTTAGGCTCTTTAGAAACGTTTAGACCGCAACTAAAGTGTTTCTTAATACGTGTGATATAGATATTATCAAGATGAACGTTAGAGAAGCCACACACATTTTGGGCATCAACACCATCCCATCCGCCACCGTAATACTTACCGTTGTCCACATATCCAAACACACTAAAAGGACGATCCGTTTTTTCAACATCAGCAAAATGATTTTTCTCTAATGCACATTGAACGCAGTACGAAAAGGCATCTGCAATATTGAACACCTGCTGCCAAAGAATAAGATTCATATCTACTTTCTTGTTTAGATACGGAAAAGCAAGGTACTCGGCTTTATGTTCATCTATATAGGTTGATATAGTTTCGCAGATCTTTGGCAACTGCTCTGTATAAATTGCATTTGCTTTTTCGAATACATCCTTATCAAGCAAAATGAAATTAAGCGCATATTTGCCGTTATCCAAGCGGCGAAGAAAACCATACTTTCCGTTTTCACCTTTACGGAGGATTTCAAGTTCTTCTTCAACATATACGGTAGGAACATTTAGTTCCTCTGCGATTTCAGAAGCACTCATCGGTTTCTTGTGGCAAAGCCATACGATGTGATTTGAGAACATTCTCGTGCATACATTACGCGGATCTCCCCATGCAGGGCTGCCGGTTCCCCAAATCACGTAATCAATTTTATCAAGCGCCACGGGCTTATTATAAGTTTCTCCCATTTCTTCTACCTCACTTTTGATCTTTTGTCTTGCCGAAAAAAGTCTTTGACGAACTGTCCCTTCACCGATGCCTTGCTGTTCGGCAATTTGTGCTGTGGAAAGACCGTCGATGTAAAAAGAGATCATTACCTCGCGATACGCCTTTGTTAAAAAGGCAATCCGACGGTAAACGCGCGTCAAAAGCTCCCGTGTATCATCGGGATCTTCCTCTTCGTCTGCCAAGGTAAGAAAAAACTCCTCGGCATCTCCCGTCCACGTCATGTCGTTTTTTTTGCGTCGTTTGTCTGAAAAATCGGCATAGACGTTGCGCGCAACTCTCCAAATAAAGGAATAGACGTTTTGAATCTCTCCATCGGTTTGGGCGGCTTTGACAAGCGCATATAGAATGTCGGAGCAAAGCTCCTCTGCCTCATAGCTATCGTTGGTCCTCGCATAGCAAAAGCCGAACAGCTTATCAAGCAGGTCGTCATCAAAATAATTCAGCAAATCTTGTTTTTTCATTTCTTTCTCCAAGCGATTGATCAATGCTTTCACCCATATAGTCGGCGTGCCCAACCAAATGTTAGGTAGGTTTGAAAATATTATAGCATATTTTTTTGAGTTTGTCTATAAAGGTAGCCGGAAGGATATATATCAATGAAAAAATGGACCGTCGAGGACGCCGGTCCCTACAAAAAACACAAATCTTGTAGGGACCGGCCTCCCGGACGGTCCGCATTGTTTCACAACAACTCTCTTAACAGGCAGGGTCTTGGCGGTGCCTGACTGTTCGCGACAGCCAAAGCGAGGTTTACCCTCGCGCTGACTGTCTATCCGTATCTTCGAAAAATTTTTTTGATATTTTTTGTGAGTGCTTTTTTGAAGGGG
>JAZSFM010000151.1:0-19330 GCA_045532215.1 Eubacteriales bacterium
ACTTTTTGAAAAAAGTTTCACCAAAAACTTTCTCACAAGAAGCACTTTCCGCTCGTCAAAGCAGGCACACATCAGCGATGTGTGCCTGCTTTTTTACATACGTCAATTAAAATTGGATCTTTTTCTCAATATATTCCTTGAGTCCGCTGATGGGCAGACGTACCTGTTCCATGGTGTCGCGATCGCGAACGGTTACGCAGTTATCTGCGGGGGTGTTCTCATCGCCAACCGTCTCAAAATCGATGGTAATGCAAAGAGGTGTGCCGATCTCGTCCTGACGGCGATAACGTTTACCGATAGAACCGGTCTCGTCGTAGTCAACCATAAAGTACTTGGAAAGTTCCTCGTAAACCTCACCCGCCTTGTCACCAAGCTTCTTGGAAAGAGGCAAAATTGCCGCCTTGAAAGGTGCGAGTGCAGGATGCAGATGCAGAACGGTACGTACATCGTTCTTTGCTTCGTCAATGACTTCTTCATCGTAAGCGTCAACGAGGAATGCAAGTGCTACGCGGTCGGCACCGAGAGAGGGCTCGATTACGTAAGGAATGTAGTGCTCGCCTGTTTCTTGATCGAAATAAGTCATATCCTTGCCACTGTGGGTTTGGTGTTGACCGAGGTCATAGTCGGTACGGTCAGCAACGCCCCAAAGCTCGCCCCATCCAAAGGGGAACAGGAACTCAAAGTCGGTGGTTGCTTTGGAGTAGAAGCAAAGCTCGTCCGGATCATGGTCGCGCAGACGAAGGTTTTCGTCTCTCATACCCAAATTGAGCAAAAATTGATGGCAGTAGTTCTTCCAATAAGCAAACCACTCAAGGTCTGTGCCGGGCTTGCAGAAGAACTCAAGCTCCATTTGTTCGAACTCACGGGTACGGAAAACGAAGTTACCGGGCGTAATCTCGTTACGGAAGGATTTACCGATTTGCGCGATACCAAAAGGCAGTTTTTTGCGCGTGGTGCGCTGCGTTGCAGGGAAGTTTACAAAGATACCCTGTGCGGTTTCGGGACGCAGATAAACCGTGTTGGTGTTATCCTCGGTAACACCAATGAAGGTTTTGAACATCAAGTTAAACTTCTTGATATCAGCGAAATCGTGGCTACCGCATTGAGGGCAAGCAATGCCCTTCTCCTTGATGTAGGAAGCCATCTCCTCAAAGCTCCAAGCCGCGGGATTATCATTCAAACCGTTTTGGAACGCATAATCCTCGATAAGCTTATCTGCGCGGTGACGCATTTTGCATTGCTTGCAGTCCATAAGAGGGTCAGAGAAGCCGCCAACGTGACCGGAAGCCACCCAAGCTTGGGGATTCATAATAATGGCACTGTCAAGGCCTACGTTATATTTGCTCTCTTGAACAAACTTTTTCCACCAAGCACGCTTGACGTTGTTCTTAAACTCAACGCCAAGGGGGCCGTAGTCCCAGGAGTTTGCCAAGCCGCCGTAAATTTCGGAGCCGGGGAAAATGAAGCCGCGAGTTTTACAAAGCGCGACGATTTTGTCCATTGTTTTTTCGGAATTATTCATAATATATCTCCTCTTTGAAAACTATCTTTATTATTGTACCACTTTTTTAGAGCGGTGTCAAGAGAGAGAATGATTTTTGATAAAACTTTTCGCGCTTACTTCAAAAACGTAATTTTTGAGGGATCCATCAATTCAAAGGTGGGCGAGTTCATATAATCACCGAGAATAGCAAGGTACTCCATTTGATAGCGGGTGTTATGCAGTTGCACCATTGGCATCTCACCGTAAATGGCACGCCAAATCATCATAGCGCCTACGTATCCTGCAAGAGGAGTGCTGTGTAAATGCCCATCGTCCATGCAGAAATCCCATTTTGAGCGTCCTTCTTTGATGAGCTGCTCAATTTCTCGCTTCCAATGGATGCAAATCAGGTCGGGATACGCCTTGATTGCCGGATTGATGGAACTCGCTTGCTCGTTGTGAGCAGGAAAGATAATGAGGTCAGTGTTTGATTTATCACAAGCATTTTTGATAATGCCGAGGGCTTGTACCTCATTGGCATAAAAGCCGCACATAAATACTGCGCTCCATTCCCCACTTGCGATGCGATTCATCAATGCAGTATCCTCGGAATACGAACGAACAGTGGCATATCCGCGTGAGATAGCTGTCATTGTGCGGTTCTTTCCACTGCTTACCGCTATGTCGTTATAGATGTATCCGATTTCCGAGCTGCCGACAAAGCTATTTCCCAAAACCAATATTGGCTTGTCTTTCAAGTGCGAAAGCGTGCCGTACATCGGATCGGTACGATGTACCTTGTAATATACGTCACTGCGGAAAACATTTTGTGAATATTCGTCTATCTCTCCGTAAGCAAGCGTTAATGTGATAACGCGTTCTATGCCACACTCGACAAAACGATAGCAAAAACGGTGACGGAAGCGTAAGCTCTCCCCTGTTCCCTTTTTTTCAAGGTATTCGGTTACCTGCAAGTGTGCAGGGTTCGCCTGCTTTTGATAGATTGTTTTCCACTCGGAGGCATCTTCCGCCTCCCCTGCCAAAACACGGCCGATTTCTACGCCGTCACGCAATAGAAGATAGTCGCCATTGGAATCTTCTCGGTGTTCCCAATTTGCATAAAACATCAGTAAAATGGCAACAGAGGACCCTTCTATGGAATAATGCTTTTTCGTATATCCATTACATTCTTGCACCGGAATTTTTAAGTATGCTTCATTCTCATTGACAGCAGGTGTTGTTTCTGTGATCGCTGTATCCGGTGTCGTAGCATCTGTTGTTTGTGCTGGTTGGTTACCGCTATTACAGCTGCCAAACAAAATACACGCCACAAGCAAAAATGCAATAAAAACTCTGTGTTGGTTTTTCAAAACGATTCCCTCCTCAAAAAATAAAAGCGAACGGAAGTTCGCTTTTATTTTACCATTTTCTCGCCCTACTGTCAATAAAAATCGGGCAAATTTCAAAAAAACTGAATCACAGACAAATTTATGCTTGCGAATTTATCTGCAAAGAGAGCAGGCGCTTGCCGAGAAGTGCAACAATGGGAGCTAGTATCATTCCAAGAAGCCCAAAGAGCGAAAAACCGACATAAGTGGCAAACAGGGTCAGTAACGGATCAAGCCCCAAGCTTTTGCCAAGCACTTTGGGTTCTGCCACCTGACGAATGAGTGAAATGACAAGATAGAGAATGAGCAAACCAAAGCCGAGATAGAACTGCTTTTGCAAAAGCAGTACGATCCCCCACGGAATGAGAATCGTTCCCACCCCAATGACGGGTAGCAGATCAGCAAGCGCAATTAAGAACGCAAGCAAGAACGCGTACTCCACTCTCAAAATTAAAAAACCGCCGAGCAGGAGCGCAAAAGTCAAAAGCAGCAAAATTCCATACGCTTTGACGTATTTGCGCAACACGTCACGCAAGTTCTCACGCAAGTGTGGCAATTTTTGTTGCCATTGATGAGGCAAAAAAGAGAGCAAACCACGCGTAATTTGCATACCATCTGTGCAAAAATAAAAGCAGGCGACCACACTCACAATTAAAAAGAAGAGCACCGACGGGAGTGCCGAAAAGAGAGATGCCGCAACCTCAGGCAAACGAGAAGCTAGCGAGGAAAGCATATTCCCTACCATTTGCATCACGCCATCGTAAAACGCTTGTGCGTTCCCTTCCTCGGCAGAAAAAATACCAAAACGTGTGCCGATTTTTTCTGCCCAAAGCATCAAGGAATCCATCGCATCAAAAATGCCACCGTCGGATAATAAACTTTCAATCAAGTTGCCAAGTTCGGTAATCAGGCGGACACTTCCTACCCAAAGTCCCCATCCACCAAGCCCGAACACTACAAGGAGCAAGAAAATTGAACAAATCCCGCGCGGTATGCGAGTGCTTTTTTCCAATTTATTCGCCACAGGACGAATGAGTGCCGCCACAAGGGACGCCAACAAAAATGGTAAAAGGAGCGGCAGTGCGTATCGAAAGAACAAATAAATCAATGCCACCCCCGCCAAAACACAAATGCAAATTGCCGCTACGCGCTCCCAACGAATCTTTTCCATACTCCCCTCCTTGTTCTCTCATTGATACTATCATATCCGTCCTATTTGTAAATTATTTCGCAAAGAGCGCGAAACACTTGACAAAGGAGCGTTTTTTTGATACAATTTTGAATGAATATACAGAAAGAGGTGTTATTATGAGTAAAAAAGTTTCTCAAAGCGCGCAAAAAAGAGCGTTGCAAGAACAAGTAAAGCAAAAACAGTTACAGGAAAAACAGCAGACAAAAATTTTGATTATTGTTACAGCGATTATCGCTACCATCGTTATTGGTTTAATCGTGCTTGCTGTGGTGCTTGCCAATCGCCCTATTTACGATTTGGCAGATAAAAACTCCTACACGATTTCCGAAACTGCTACCAATTACGTAAAGCTCAACGTCTCCTATACAGATAATGACGGCAAAAAGCACAACGGTGATATTATTGTAAAATTGGATCCCGAAAGTGCTCCCATCACCGTTGCAAACTTTCAAAAACTTGTTGGCGAGGGCTTTTATAACGGTCTTATCTTCCATCGCGTAATTGAGGGCTTTATGATTCAAGGCGGAGACCCTCTGGGCAACGGAACAGGCGGCTCTGACCAGGATATCAAGGGCGAATTTTCGGCAAACGGTGTCAATAATCCCATTAAACATGAGCGTGGCGTTATTTCAATGGCACGTTCCGGTGAACAACGTGATTTTTATGGCAACGTGATTGATTATGGATACGATACCGCATCCTCTCAGTTCTTTATTATGCACAAAACAAATGCCAATCTTGACGGTCAATACGCCGCATTCGGCCACGTTGTATTTGGTATGACAAGCGTTGACGGCATTGCAACCGTCTCCACAAATAGTAACGACAAGCCCCTTCGTGAAGCAAAAATCGAATCGGCAGTGTTCGTCAATTACACCGAACAAGGCGAATAATTTATCATTTTTATGCTTTTAATCATTACCGACCGCGAGGGGTGGGCTTCCCGCCTCTCGCCGCTTCTTTTGCAAGACGGGATATACCACCTCTGCGTTCCCACATCGTTTGGAACTTTCGCTTGCGAGCGCGAGGATACGGGTGCGGTTATTTTGGACTGTGTTCCCTCCTTGACTCAAGGCGAACACATTTGCGCAGACCTCAAACGCAGATATCCCAATATGCCCGTGGCAATCGTTGCAGCACCCGAGGCGTGCGTTAACGCACATACGGATGCGGTTTTGCGCGACGGAAACCTTGATACGTTGTGCGAAAACATCATTTCTTTGTGCCAAGCAAACGGATGGTCGCGTGGGCCTTTGAGTACCTATTATTTGCGCTTGACACCACCCAACCGCGCGGAATATATGGGATTGACACTCCCCCTCTCCCCTGCCGAATTTCGCATTTTGCATTGCATCTTTTACCGCTCACCAAAACCGACAAGCACCGAGCAACTGATAGCACTCTCGGCAAACGATGGCGCATCGAGTGAGGACTCTCTTGCGGTTCTCATCCATCGCATCAATCAAAAAGCCACCGAAATCGATCTACGTCCGCTCATTGTAAATGAGTATGGCAAAGGGTATCGTTTAAGAGATGGGATTATAGACTAAAAAGGACTGCGTTAGTTGAACGCAGTCCTTTTGTTTTCGTTATTGCTGTGTCACAAGATTGATTAAAACCTCTACCATTTTGTGCATTGATTTTACGGGAATGTACTCGTGCACACCGTGGAAGTTTGCGCCGCCTGTGGAAAGATTGGGGCACGGAATGTCCATGTAGGAAAGGCGCGCGCCATCGGTGCCACCGCGAATGGGTATGGTCAAGGGCTCAACCCCTGCCGCGCGCATAGCCGCCTCGGCATTGGTGATCAGTGACATATTTTGCTCGATGATCTCTCTCATATTGTAGTAGCTATCCTTGAGTTCCAAAACAAAGCGTCCCTCGCCCCATTCACCGTTCAAATAGTCGCACAGGCGCACTAAAAACGCTTTACGTGCTTCAAATTTAGCTCTGTCGTGGTCACGGACAATGAGGGAAACAGTCGCGGTTGTTTCGTCGCCCGACATATCACAAACGTGGTAAAATCCCTCATAACCCGAGGTGTGTGCAGGGGTCTCGGCAGGGGGCAGCATCGTGATGAATTGGTTTGCCATCAGAATAGCATTTTTCATAATATCCTTTGCCGAACCTGGGTGAACGTTGAGCCCGTGAACGGTCAATTTTGCGCCTGCGGCATTGAAGTTTTCGTACTCAATTTCACCAAGAATACCACCGTCAACGGTATATGCTTGCTTTGCGCCAAAACCGTCCACGTCAAAGTGGTCGGCACCGCATCCGATCTCCTCGTCGGGAGTGAATGCCACCTGCAAGGTGCGGTGGGAAATTTCGGGATGTTGTACGAGATATTCACACGTAGCGATGATTTCGGCAACACCTGCTTTATCGTCGGCACCGAGGAGCGTTTTGCCATCGGTAACAATGAGTTCTTCGCCAACGTAGTGGTTCATAGAGGGATAAACAGCAGGGCTCATCACGCTTCCGCTTGCAAGCACAAGATCGCCACCGTTATATGTGACGATGCTTGCCTTGATGTCAGCACCGCTGACTGCGGAAGAAGTATCCATGTGTGCAATCAAACCAAGGGGTTCAAGGTTGGCACAGTCGGGGGTTGCGGGCAGAGTGGCATAAACGTAGCCGTATTCATCCATACGCGCGCCCGTCAGTCCCAAAGCATCCAATTCTTTTGCAAGGAACTCGCCAAGCACCTTTTGGTTGGGGGTGCTGGGTACAGTTCCCGATGTCTCGTTGGATGTGGTATCAAAAGATACGTACTTTAAAAAACGATCAATAACGCTCATACGCTCTCCTTAAAATGCCCAGTTGCCGTTCTCGAACACGGGAACACGGCGACCGTCGCGCGTGATGGCGGTGATAGAAAGATCCTTGGTGCCGATCATAAAGTCGACGTGGATCATCGAGTCGTTAATGCCCTTTTCGTAGCATTCTTTGAGGGTGTATTTGTCGTAATCCTTGAGGGTGTTGGTAAAGCCGTGGCCCATTGCAAGGTGGCAGGATGCATTCTCATCAAAGAGGGTGTTATAGAACAGGATACCCGAGTTAGAAATGGGGCTATCGTAAGGAACAAGCGCACATTCGCCAAGGTATGCAGCGCCATCGTCCATCGAGACCATTTCCTTCAGGAGCGCCTCACCCTTCTCGGCGCCTACCTCAACGGCTTTGCCACCTTCAAAACGCATCCAGAAGTTTTCAATCAACTGACCTTGATAAGAAAGGGGCTTGGAAGAATAAACGATACCGTCTGCTACACCCTTCTTGGGAGAGATGAAAACTTCCTCGGAGGGGATGTTGGGATTGAACACGATTCCGCTGCCCTGCGCTGCCTCGTCACCGCCCATAAAGAGAGCATCCTCGATCATACCAACGCGCAGGTCTGTTCCGTTGGATGCCTTGTATTCGAGAGTTTCAATGCCGAGGTTGTTGAGATATTCACAACGTGCGGCGAGGTCGGCATTGTGTGCCTCCCAAGCGGCAATGGGATCCTCAAGTGCGCGAGAGGTGTAAAGAATTGCCTCCCAAAGCTTTTCAATAGCGGCATTCTTCTTTTCATTCGGGAACACCTTTTTTGCCCAGGCTGCGCCGGGAACGGCGGCAATGCACCATTGATACTTGTTTTCCATAGCGTCGCGATAGGGCTTGATGACCTTGTAGGTTGCCTGCATAGATTTTGCCATTTTCTCTTGGTTTACGCCTGCCATACCGTCGGGGTCTTCGCTCTCAAGATAGATCATAACGGGCAAAGTGTCAACACGGTGCTTGATTTTGGCAACTTCCCAGTCTTCAACCTTGGAAAGGGTTTTGAGGGATGCTTTTTTGTAGGTGACCTTGGAAACGGGCTGATAGCTCCACTCCACACGAACAAGGCGTGCGCCAAGCGCGTAGCATTCTTCAACAACCATACGAACGAAATCGGGTTGATCAAGACCTGCGCGGATGATAACGTCTTGTCCCTTTTGTACGTTACCGCCCATTTTGGCGATCAGCTTTGCATAATTTCTCAAAATTGATTTTTTCATAATTTCAATATCCTTTCTTTGCCGCGTAGCGGCGGGATGTTTTTCATTTTCTATTATTATACCAAATATTTCCCTAAAAAGCAACACAAATTGAAAAAAAAGAGAAAAAACGAGCAAAAATGATGCAAAACCGCCGTGCCCAAAGGCGCGGCGGTAGATTTTATTAAGATTTAGCAATATCACTGTCGGTGCAGTAGATAGTGTAGGAGCCGGTGCTTATATCCCATAAATCATCTTTTTCAAGAGCATCCCATTCGGCTTTTGTACCTTCAAAGTGAATACTTGTAAGACTATAGCAACCTTGTATTGTATAAGGTTTTCCGCTTTCAAATGTTTTAACACTATTCGGAATTGAGATGCTCGTCAAAGCGGTGCAATTACTAAATGTTCCTCTATAAATAGTTGTAATACCATCGGGAATTGCGATGCTCGTCAAACTCTTGCAATCTGCGAACACTTCACGACCGATGCTGGTAACCCCATTAGGTATCGTAATACTAACTAAATTTTCGCATCCGCTAAAAGCATCATCACCAATGCTTGTAACACTATTCGGTATTGTAATGCTTATTAAGTTTTCGCAACTCCAAAATAAGCCTTGCCCTATTTTAGTAATTCCTTCCGGAATCGTGATACTTGTCAAAGTAGAGCAACCGTTAAACGCATAATCTCCAATATTCGTAACGCTGTTAGGAATATTTATACCAGTAAGACTTTCGCACCACAAGAAAGCCGCATTTCCTATACCTGTTACACCATCGGGGAGCGTTACGTTGGTCAACAAGTTACAATAAGAGAATGCATAAGCGCCAATACGCTTGATATCTTGCGGAATTACGCTGTTGTTGAAACCACAAACCAATGTTTTACTTGCTTTTTCAATAATACAATTACCTTCGCTATAGTATACAGGATTACCCTGATGAATCGCAATATCTGTAAGTTCATAGCAACATGCAAATGGTGCCACACCAATCATTATAACACTATTCGGTATTGTTACACTTTTTAGAACTCCGCAAAGGCCGAATGCCCCCTCTCCAATACTCAACAAAGAAGTACTCAAGGTCACCTCTGATAATTTGATACAGCTCTCGAATGCATAATCCCCTATTACCTTAACTGTATTCGGCATTGTAAAGTGTATCAACTCCTCGCAACCTGAAAAAGCGCCCACACCAATGCCGACCGTATTTTCACGCAAGGAAGCAGAAACGACCGAACGATCACAACCAATCGCCCACTTATCCACGTAAGAAACGCCATTGTCTGTTTCGATCAAACCGTCGCAGCCTCCAAATGCATCTCTTCCAAGACTTATGACTGTATCCGGAATGGTGATGCTTACAAGATTAGCGGCACGACTGAACGCTTCATCACCAATGTATGCAACCCCTACCGGAATAGTAATACTTGTAAGTCTACTGCGATGGGCAAATGCACAATCACCGATACCAACCGTATCTTTACGCAAAACAGCAGACACAATCTCTACATTACCAGAAATAACCCACTTGCCAACGTATGTAATACCATCTTCGATTTCTCTCAAATTATCACAACCTGCAAACGCTCTTCGACCAATGCTTGCAATACTATTCGGCAATGTAATGTCAGTTAGGGTGCTACAATCCTCAAACGCACCATCACCAATACTTGTAACATAGTATCCGTCAATTATCATAGGAATATCAAGTTCCTTATCAGTACAAGTTCCAATACCCGTAATCGTACAGGTTCTGCCATCCATATTAACCTCATAGACAAGGCCGACAGAGCCGATTGCAGGCAGAATTTGCGTTTCTTTTTCACCACAAGTACAGGTACGTTCTTGTCTACCTTCTTGCTTTTTTGTCGGTTCGTTAATCGTTACCCATGGGCCAAAATCGTGGATATGCGATGAAGTACCATCCTCGGATGTTGTGTTTTTCCCCGGTCCATCATTCCGGCTACACGACGCCATCCAAAGCGTAACAATAAGCACCAAACACAACAAAATAATCCTTAACATTTTTTTCATTTCTTTTTCCTCCTTAAAATGAATAAAATAAAAAGTGCGCCAACCGGAGTCAGCGCACCGAAAAACGCAAACCCCAATTGTCGCCAAACAAATTTAATAGAGTTAGAGTATCCCTAACATAACTACCTTACGGAATTTGCGATTTTACCAAATTCTACAGGTAATTATGCCTAAAAAAGGGTATATTTATCCCATAAAGAAAAAGATACCGCTAACTCTACTATTAAATTTGTTTGGCTCTTGTATTATATCACAATTTTCAAAATTTGTAAACCCTCTCTCAAAAAAAATCGAAAAAACCCTAAAAATCTTTCGTTTTATATTGACTTTTGCAAAAAAGTGTGCTATGATATATGATGTAAATTCTTTATTTGGAGGTTTTCCATTATGAAGCATATTCAAACCATTGAAACTCGCGACCTGTGCGAGAGCGCAAAGAACGGCGGTTGCGGCGAGTGCCAAACCTCTTGCCAATCTGCTTGCAAGACCAGCTGCGGTATCGCTAACCAGCAGTGCGAGAACACGGAGAAATAAGTTTTTCCGCCAAAATGCCGCCCTTGGGCGGCATTTTTAATGCCCTACAGTGGGGCGATCTTTTACCCATACAAAGGAGTTTTGCATATATGGTACATCAATACAAATTGGGCGGATACAACATCGTTCTTGATTCCTGCTCGGGTGGCGTTCACGTAGTGGACGAGGTAGCATACGACATCATCGCGCTCTACGAGACGCAAAGCCGCGACAAGATTGTTGCCGCAATGAAAGAAAAATACGCCTCTTATGAGGACATTACGGCGGCGGATATTGAGGAATGTTACGACCAAGTAACCTCACTCAAGGAGAACGGAAAACTGTTCGCGCCTGATACCTTTGCGGATATGGCAGGGCATCTCAAAGAAAAGACCTCGGGTGTTATCAAGGCACTTTGCCTGCACGTGGCGCACACCTGCAACCTCAATTGCTCCTATTGCTTTGCAAGTCAGGGCAAGTATCACGGCGAGCGCGCCGTTATGAGCTTTGAAGTGGGCAAACAGGCGCTGGATTTTCTCGTTGCAAACTCGGGCACACGCCGCAATCTTGAGGTCGACTTCTTTGGCGGTGAGCCCTTGATGAACTTTGACGTTGTCAAACAGCTCGTTGCCTACGCACGCTCTATCGAAAAAGAAAAAGGTAAAAACTTCCGTTTTACCCTCACCACCAACGGTATGCTCGTTGACGATGACGTCATTGATTTTGCCAACCGTGAATGCCACAACGTGGTTCTCAGTCTCGACGGCAGAAAAGAAATTCACGACCGCTATCGCGTAGACTACGCAGGACGCGGTAGCTGGGAGCAAATCGTGCCCAAGTTCCAAAAGTTCGTAAAAGAACGTGGCGGCAAGGGATACTATATGCGCGGTACATTCACCCACGCGAACCCCGATTTTCTCAAAGACATTCAAACAATGCTTGATCTCGGCTTTACGGAGCTGAGTATGGAGCCCGTTGTTTGCGCACCCGGTGATCCTTCGGAACTGACACAAGAGGATCTCCCCATCGTTCTTGAACAATACGAAAAACTTGCAGAACTGATGCTTGAGCGCGACCGCGAGGGACGTCCCTTTACCTTCTATCACTATATGATCGACCTGACCGGCGGTCCCTGCATCTACAAACGCATCTCGGGCTGCGGCTCGGGAACCGAATATATGGCAGTCACCCCTTGGGGCGATCTTTACCCCTGCCATCAATTTGTTGGTGAGGAAGCATTCAAACTTGGCGACATTTGGAACGGTGTGACAAACAAAGAAACGCAGTGCGACTTTGCAAACTGCAACGTTTACGCGCGCCCCGACTGCCGCGACTGTTGGGCAAAACTTTATTGCTCGGGCGGTTGTGCCGCAAACGCTTACCACTCTACGGGTAGCGTCACGGGTGTTTATAAATACGGCTGCGAGCTTTTCCGCAAGAGAATGGAATGTGCCATTATGGTGGAAATCGCACGCACGCTCGCCAAAAACGAACAATGAAACAGATAAATACCCCCATTTGCGATTTTGTCAATCGCTACAACGAAAGTAAAACCGAAAGATGGCATATGCCCGGTCACAAGGGCTCGGGCACGCTTGGCATCGAAGCTTTGGACATTACCGAGATTTCGGGTGCCGATTCGCTCTATGAAGCCGACGGCATTATAAAAGAAAGTGAAGATATCGCTTCCTCCCTCTTTGGTGCGCACACCTTTTATTCCACCGAGGGCTCGTCGCAATGCATCAGAGCGATGCTCCATCTTGCAAAAACGCAGGCGTGGCTTCAAAAAAAGCATCCCTTTGTTTGGGCAACGCGCAACGTGCACAAGACCTTTCTCTCTGCCGTGGCACTCCTTAATTTTGACGTAGAGTGGCTCTATGGAAGCGAAGAGGAAAGTTATCTTTCTTGTTCCCTCTCCCCCGACGATTTGGAGAAAAGATTGCAAACAACAGATGTTCTGCCCTCAGCGCTTTATTTGACGTCTCCCGACTATCTGGGCAACGTTGCGGATATTGCATCCCTTGCCGAGGTCTGCCACCGCTATAATGTGCTCCTTTTGGTGGACTGCGCACACGGTACGTATCTCAGATTTTTGCCGACTTCCCTCTACCCCACCGATCTTGGTGCGGATATGTGCTGCTCCTCGGCACACAAGACATTGCCCGTCCTCACGGGTGGAGCATATTTGCATCTTGCTAAAAATATAGATGCTAATACTTTGGATGCCGCAAAGAAAGCATTGGCACTCTTTGGCTCAACAAGTCCCTCGTATCTCATTTTGCAATCGCTGGATGCGGCAAACGCTTACCTTGCCGAGGATTGTCGCCAAAATCTTGCTCGCACAGTCGCACGCCTCGATGAATTGAAGAAGCGTCTCACTCTTCACGGTTATCAACTCGTGGGAAATGAACCACTCAAAATCACGCTTGCCACCAAGTCTTTTGGCTACACGGGTGTGGAAATTGCCGCACATCTGCGAGAGAACGGCATTGAATGTGAGTTTGCCGACAACGATTTTGTTGTGCTGATGCCCTCCACCGATGTGGGAACAGAAGAACTCGCGCACCTTGAAATGGTTGCAACGTCTCTTCCCCAAAAAGAGCCAATCACCATCGCTCCACCCAAACCCGCAAAAGCAGAGCGCGTACTGCGTATTTGTTATGCACTCCTTTGGCCTTCCGAAACGGTGGCGGTTGAGGATAGCATTGGCAGAATTCTCGCGTCTCCGAGCGTTTCCTGCCCTCCTGCCGTACCGATCGTAATGTGCGGCGAGAGAATTGACGAAGCATCCGTTCGTGCATTCCGTTACTACGGTGTTGAAAAATTGCGCGTGGTAATAGAGCTCGACAAGCACCTCGACAAACTTTAATTTGCAAAACGTCTTGATTTTTCAAAAAAACTGTGTTATGATGTAGATAGAAAACAATGAAAGGAGAACCTGTTATGCGTATTCAAGAATCTGGAGAAATGTATTTGGAGACAATCCTCTTGCTTTCTCAAAAATCAGGACACGTGCGCGCCATTGACGTGGGCGAGGAGATGGGTTACTCCAAGCCATCGGTCAGCCGTGCGATGGGGCTGCTTAAAAGTGGCGGCTTTATTGTAATTGATGCCGACGGTGCCATAACACTCACCGACGCAGGACGCGAGATTGCCGAAAAGATCTACGCGCGTCACACGCTCCTGACCAAATTTTTGATTGCTCTAGGCGTTGACGAGGAGACTGCCTCGGAGGACGCTTGCAAAATGGAGCACAGCATTGGCGACACATCATTTGAAGCCATTCAAAAATTTGCTCAAAAACACAACTTAGTATGAACTCAAGAACGGCTGTTCCGCAACTGCGGAACAGCCGTCTTTCTTTTTTATTCTTGTGCCAAATTCAATTTTTGAATAATCGCTTGTGCGGCATTATCCATATAATCGTTTTCCATCAGCTCAATCATACCGCGGTCAACGAGTGCGGAGAGCTTGGGATCCATGGGGATGCGAGCAAATAGGTCGTAGCCAAACTTCTCTGCCACTTCCTCGATGTGGCTCTCGCCAAACACCTTGATCTCTTTTCCGCAATCGGGACACTTAACGTAGCTCATATTCTCAACCAATCCAAGTACAGGGACGTTCATCATCTTGGCCATATTGGCAGCTTTGCTGACGATCATCGAAACGAGATCCTGAGGGCTGGAAACGATCACAACGCCATCAAGGGGCAGAGATTGGAACACGGTCAGGGGCACGTCACCTGTGCCGGGAGGGCAGTCAACGAGGAGCACGTCAACGTCCCAAATGGTTTCCTTCCAAAACTGTTGCACCGTTCCTGCAATCATCGAGCCGCGCCAAATAACCGGCTTGGTCTCGTCGCCACCGAGCAGCAGGTTGACAGAGATCATATCAATTCCCGTTTTGGTGCGGGGCGGGATCATTCCGTTTTCGTCGCCAAAGACCTCAACATTGTGAAGTCCAAACGCCTTGGGAATAGAGGGGCCGGTGATGTCGGCATCGAGAATACCAACCTTCAATCCCTCTCTTTGCAAAAGAACTGCGAGCATAGAGGTAACGAGCGATTTTCCAACACCGCCCTTACCGCTGACAATTCCAACAACGTGCTTTACTTCGCTCAGTGCATTTGCGGGAACCAACAAGCTTTGGGGCTTCTCGCGAGAGGAGCAGTTGCTGGAGCAAGTAGAGCAATCATGCGTACATTCAGACATTTTTTATATCCTTCTTTCTCTTGATAATTCATACAAGCAATATTATACACCCTTTTTGCAAAAAAGCAACCCTTTTTTGCAAAACTGTGGTTGTTTTTTCATTCAGGTGAGCACCTCTATGCGAGATTTATAGTATTGCTCCTGAAAATGCACCGCCGACACAATTTCTTCTTTGGTAAAAATCGCACCGGCAGGCGCGCCGATGAGTTTATCTTCCACATCGTTATCACGATGAACAATCGCAATGATGTGTGCATCAAATTCTTCAACCGGAGTATCTACGCCCAACAGATAAACATCCATTTCTTCACCGTCACCGCCCAATACATCCGGAATGTAGCCGTAATTGATGGGATAAACGAGATCGTATGTTCCTTTATGGTGCACATATCCGATGGGGCGATCAATACGGATGTGCACTGTTTTTCCAAGGTGAGAATAGGCCAGCGCCCGTCTCTCTTCCATTGTCATAAACGCTTCGGCCATTGTCATCCTCCCAAGGGTGTTTATTCTTCCCTTTCATTATAGTATAGTTTGCGCAAAAAGTCAAGATACCATAACAAAGTTTCCGCAAGGGACTTGCATTTTTTGACAAACTGTGCTATACTGATAAAAAGAAAAGAAAGGAGAGTGCGATGAAGGATTTTCTCACCCCCGACTATATGTTTGCCTCGTTTGACAAGGTCACGCCCGCGTTTTTGCAATCGATTGGCGTGCGCGCCCTCTTGATTGACATTGACAACACCCTTGCCCCCTACGAAGAGCCCGACCCCAGCCAAAAAATTCTCGATTGGTTCGCGGAACTCGAAAAGAACGGTATTCGTGCCGCGCTCGTTTCTAACAATCACGCACCGCGTGTGGAGCGTTTTAACAAACCGCTCGGACTTATCGCCTACCCCGACAGCGGCAAGCCGGGGCGCAAAACATTGGAGCGTGCAATGAACGAATTGGGTGTGAACCACGCCGAAACCGCAATGCTTGGCGACCAGCTCCTGACCGATTGCTTTGCCGGCAAACACATAGGGCTCCGTGCCATTATCGTGCCCCCAATCAAGGATAAAACCAATCTCTTCTTCCGTTCCAAGCGCCTCTTGGAGCGTCCTTTCATCCGCAAATACGCCCGACAGAACGGCTACCAAGAATGGATGGCGTTTTGGAAGGTAAAACAATAAAAGTAAAAAGACCTTTTCCAAAGATTTTGGAAAAGGTCTTTTCATTATCTCACTTGGAGTAAAACGCGATGCTCACCGCCGTTCATTGGGGTGCGGCCATCGGCAAGCGAAATGGAATCGATGGCAATCGTCAAATGGTAGTCACCCTTGGGGAGCGCGCGGGAAAGTTCAATTTCCAACACCGCTTTTCCGGGGGCTATCAAGGGCGATTGATATAAAATCTCGCCTGTTTCTTCTAACAGTAACGTATAGCGGAAATAGCAAGGATTGCCTTTGGGATTGGGGAGAATAATCTCAATTTGTTTTTGACCTGCGGTAAAGAGCAAATCGCCATATCCCGGCAAAACAATTTGATTTGCACCGGGGTTGCTCCCCTGCGGCAAAACCCAATCGTAATCAACGGGAGAACCATTAAAATCATCTGCGTAATTTCTGTTGCCAAGAACAATGCCTAACAAAACGCCTCCCGCAACCATTGCCACCACAATCACCGCGGCAACAGCAAGTTGCCAAGCTTGCAACACCAACCCCTTAGGAGCTACTTTTGCTGGAATGTCTTTTACTTCCCCTGCAGTCGGTTCTTCGGGTGTCGCCTCATCCACTTCTGCGGACTTCGACTCGTCAAGCATTTCTGCAACGTCCTCGTCAGCGGTTATTTCTTCTGTTTCGGGTTCTTCTGTTTCGGGTTCTGTTTCAATCGATTCTTCAACAGATTCTTCTGTGGATTCTGCTGCAACTTGTTCTTCGGGCACCTCCGGCGCGGCGACCTCGCCGTCTGCACCTTCCGCCTCGATGGCATCTGCCTCTGCTTGTTCTGTTACTTCTTCTGTTACTTCTTCTGTTGTCTCCTCATCCATGGGGAGCTCTTGGGGCTTCTTTTCTTCCACGTTTGAAGTCCTTCCTTCTTGTAATTTCTGTATGTATTATAGCATAATTTGTCGCAGTGTGTCAAGAGAGGGCGAAAAAAAGAAAGAAAAATTGAAAAAACAAAAATATTTTCAAAAAAGGGGTTGACAAACGCGTTTTGATTTGGTATAATAACAAAGTCGCAGGCGCTGGTATGGCTCAGTCGGTAGAGCACGTCATTGGTAATGACGAGGTCATCAGTTCGATTCTGATTACCAGCTCCAAAAAAAAGCAACCCAATCGGGTTGCTTTTTTGATTTTATAGTACGTAACAAGATGGGCAAGCAGAAATGTTTTCTGCTTGCCCTTTTGATTTTTATCAATCTTCGTTTTTCTCTTCGTCTTTTTCTTCGCGCTCGTCGGCGTCTTCCTCATCCTCGTCAATCTCGGGGGTAACTTCAACGGAAATCTCGTGAGTCATTTGCTCATCGGCTGCTGTTACCTCAATATGCAAATTTTCATAATCAAATGCAAAACCGACTTCGGGGATATTGCCGCACACCTCGGAAAGCCATCCGTTTACGGTGGTAGACTCGATTTCATCGCTCTTTTCAAGCGAAAAATATTCAAAGAATTCGTCTATAGAAACACTGGAAAGCACGTGGTAGTGATTTTCTTCGGTTTCTACAATGGGCTCGATCGCTTCATCCTGCTCGTCCCAGATCTCACCAACGAGCTCCTCGATGATGTCTTCCATTGTTACAACACCGGACAGGTGTCCGTACTCGTTTACAACAAGCACCATGTGGGTGCGGTTGCTTTGCATATTTTTGAAAAGCGCATCCAAGTGAATGGTTTCGGGAACAAACTCGGGAGGAAGAAATGCATCTTCCAACTTAAAACCGGCAGTTTTTCTCTTTAACAAATAGTTGCGCGTGTGAAGAACACCAACAACCTTATCCATACTTTCGGAATATACGGGAATACGAGAGTACCCTTCTTCCTCAATAATGGCAAGAAGTTCCTTGTCGGATATATCATCGGGAATCGCTACGACAGCGCTGCGCTGTGTCATAACATCAGCGGCAGAAAGGCGCTCCAATTTGAACACATTTTTGATATACTCGATACCGTCTTTGTCAAGAGTGCCTTCGTCAGCACCCGCATCAAGCATAACAACGATGTCTTCCTCGGAAACTGCCTCGTCCTTTTCGTTGGGGTCAATACCAAACAGACGAAGAACAAGATTGGTGGAAGCAGTCAAGAACCAAATAATCGGTCTTAACACGCTTGTAACAGCCGTCATAAAGCCGCACACACCGTTTGCAAGCTTTTCCTTATGCTTCATAGCAATGCGCTTGGGAACAAGCTCACCGAGAACAAGAGTGAAGTAAGAAAGTATCAAAGTAATTATGATAACCGAGATGGTATCGATGGTAGCAACGTATGCCGCAGGAGCATTGAACGTTGACACGATAAATCCGGTCAGCTTATCGGCAAAGTTATCTGCTGCAAATGCAGAGCCGAGGAAGCCCGCAAGGGTAATGCCTACTTGAATGGCAGACAAAAACTTTGTGGGATCATCAATAATCTTAATTAATTTTTTCGCTTTTTTATCGCCTTCATCGGCAAGCGCGCGTACCTTTTTTTCGTTGATGGATATCAGAGCAATCTCTGTAGCCGCAAAAAAGGCGTTGAGTAAGATAAGTACAAATTGTAACAACAACTGTTGTAACATAATGGTTAAAATTCCTCCCTAAAAATAAAATCTAAGTATGTTTTTGATTGCTTTGGTGCCAAAAATAGACACAAAAAGGCGCACCCACCCTGTCCTGTGCAGTGTAGATGTGCCGCTAACATAACAAAATTCGATTCAAAGGGATACAGTTCGCTTCACCGCTACTGTCGCCGTCCATGTCGAGTTCAAATCCTCCTTTTTTCAACATTGCGACTATTATAGCACATTTTTGTGGGTTTGTCAAGATGTTTTTGCATTTTTCCTTGCGTTTCCTAAAACGATAGCGCTTTGATGCGCAAAAAGCAACATTTTTTGCCATTTCCCTTTACAAAACAGGAGAAGTGTGCTATACTGACTACATCTATCATTTACTCAGGAAAGGAAAGAGAAAAATGAAAAGAATTTTATCTACCATCGCGCTCATCCTTGCACTTGTTTGTGTGCTGGCTTCTTGCAACATACCGTTTTTGCCGGAAAAAGAAACAACCGCTACAACACCGGAAGTGACCACGCCTGAAGTGACAACTCCTGAGGTGACAACTCCTGAGGTAACTACTCCCGAAGTAACTACTCCCGAAGGAACTACTCCCGAAGTAACTACTCCCGAAGTAACTACTCCCGAAGTAACTACTCCCGAAGTAACTACTCCCGAAGTAACTACTCCCGAAGGAACAACTCCCGAGGAAACAACTCCTGAAGAAACGACTCCCGAAGTACCGGATGCCCCCTTTAC
>JAZSFM010000008.1:0-5091 GCA_045532215.1 Eubacteriales bacterium
CAAAGGGCCCCGCCCGCGCGTCCCTTTTTTTTTTGGCTGGGGTGCCTCTTGGGTCTCCCCCGCGCCGTAAGCGCGGGATGCTGGTGCGCATTTTGCGAGCAAGCCGCTGGGAGCTCGCTCATGGTCGGCGCGAGCAAAAACCTTCAAATCCGCCCGCGGATTTGAAAATCCAGCTCTGTTGTTTCTCACTTTTTAATCCCAGACAAAAAATATTTAACGGCAGATGTTGAAAATCCTTTACAAAAATGGTATAATGAAATCGCGCAGTAAAACAAATAAATTTTAAGGAGATACAATGAGCACGATTTTATACGAAGCCTCTACAAAAGCGCAACTTATATCCCTGATCATTCCTGCCGCTGCGGTCGTTTTTGTACTGGTGCTGATGGTGGTTCTTTCCATTATCTTTCAAAAGGCTTATGAAAGGGGAAACACGAGATACAATCCCAAAGCTGCCAAGGCGTTATGCACGGTCTTTGCGCTGTTTCTTCTTTTTTGGTGTATCCTCGGTTTTGGCGGACAATGGAATATGCACGACAGAGTTATCGGTGCATATCAGCGCGGTGAGTATCAAACCGTAGAGGGATACGTTGAAAATTTTGTACACGAGATCCCTATTCAAGGAGAGCACGGCAGAGATGAATCCTTTGAAATAAACGGTGTGAAGTTCTTCTACTCCGCCGCTGCCATTCAGCCCGGTTATCATCAAACCCGAGCAAACGGCGGTGTTATCACCGGCAACGGTCAACACCTCAAGATCGGCTACGTCTATTTGGACGAAGTATATGGAAACGTGATTGTTTTCATAGAAGAGATCCCCGAATAAACAGTCAAACGGAAAGGGCACCTGCAGGTGTCCTTTTTGCGTGGCTGGGGTAGCTCTTCGGGGCAGACCCGCGCCATGGGCGCGGGATGCTGGTTGGAAAATTCGCTTGCGAATTTTTCACGCAATGGCTTGCCATTGCTGCGGTCATCGCCGCCGAAGATCGGGGAGCGGCTCGCGCAGCGAGACATTCACCAGGCGCGGGGCGAGCAAGTCTTCAAATCCGGCAATGTCACTTTCCCCTCTTGCAATCCCCTCTTTTTTATGATATAATAGTTTCATCTTCTAATTTTGACAGAGAGGGCTATTATGGATACCGTTCAAAAACCGAAATGGGGACTGACGAACAATCAACTCAAAATCATTGCTATGGTGAGCATGGTGCTCGACCACGTGGGACTGTTATTCTTCCCCGAAATGCCGATCTTTCGCATCCTGGGGCGAATTGCCTTTCCCATCTTTGCTTATATGATTGCCGAGGGTTGCCGCTACACCAAGAACCGTGCAAAATATCTCGGTATGATTGCGGCTATGGCCGTTGTGTTCCAAATCGTTTATTTTGTGGCGATGCAGAGTCTGTATCAAGGAATTCTCGTCACCTTCTCACTCGCAATTATCACCATTTATTCGATTGACGGTCTTTTGCACGCAAAAAAGAAATTTTGGGGACGCGTCGCCGCCCTTGTGGGGCTTGCATTTGTTGCGGTGTTCGTGTGGGTTATGCCTCGCGTTTTTGCAGGCACCGACTTTGAAATCGACTACGGCTTTTGGGGAATTCTCCTGCCTGTTATCGTTTATTTTATGCCGAGCCACGTGTGGAAGGTTGGTTGCGCATCTCTGCTTTTGATAGCAAGGGGACTTTATTATACCCTTATTGTTCCAATCGCCTTGCAATGGTGGTCGCTACTTGCCATTCCCTTCCTTGCCCTTTACAACGGCAAGCGCGGAAAGACAAAAATGAAATATGTATTTTACATCTTCTACCCCGCGCATCTCGTTATCCTTTACGGAATTGCGATGCTGATTGAGTTGTTGAAATAATAAATAAAGAACGTCATCAAATTGTGATGGCGTTCTTCTGTTTTTATTGTTCTTTTTTATTTTTGAAAACAAACACCTTGCTGATAATATAGTTGGCGATAATCACCACAACCGCTGCGACAACCTTTGAAAAGATTTCGCACAGGTTCCACGTTTTGCCAAAGAGCTGTGCGGCCGTCCACGCAGGAATGAGCGCACCAAGCCCCAAGGTCAAGCCGAAGGTGATGACAAAATCCAAGCCGAGCGTTACAACACGTCCGCCTGCAAAAGGCAGGAGTTGCTTCCAAAGAGAGGTTGATTTGTCTGCCTCGGTGAACACCCACGCGCGGTTTGTAAAGAAGGCAAAGAGCACAGCGCACACCCATTGAATGATTTGCGCCGCAGTGTAAAGTGCGAAATAACGAGCTGACGTCGTCTCCCCTGCGGGGATATCAAAGATACCACGACCGCCAAGCAGAACAGCGTAATACACGCCCCAGCCAACGAAAGTTGTCAGTACGCCAAAAATCAGATACATCAACACCTCGCGGTGCTTTGCCCATAATGCTTTTATCTTTTGTACCATAATCAGCCCTCTTTTTTCCAGGTCGTTCCCTCTTTGGTATCGACCAGAATAATTCCCTTTTCGAGAAGGTATGCGCGAATACGGTCTGCCTCGGCGTAATTTTTGGCGGCTTTGGCTTCTTTTCTTTCAACGATAAGACGCTCGATCTCTGCTGCAAAAGGATCATCATTGGCAGGAGTATCGGTTTTTTCTTCTTTCTCTGCGTTCAGCTTTGCGGCGTTCTCCAAGAGGTTGAGGCAGAGAACGGTATCGAAATCGGCAAGTGCCGCTTTTTTGGTAGCGTCGTTGGTTTTTGCCTTGAGAACGTCGTAAACGGCGGTGACCGCCAAGGAAGTGTTGAGGTCGTTGTCAAGCGCCTTGACAAAGCCCGCCTTGAGCTCAGCAAGCGCCGCCGCATCAACCTCGCCATCCTCTTTGAGAGCGGCGATGCGCGCAATGAGCTTGTTGTAAGCGACCTTCGCGTTCTCCATGTTCTCCCAAGAGAACACAAGAGACTTGCGGTAGTGAGACTGCAAGCAGAAGAAGCGGTAAACCATCGGGTCAAATCCCTTTTCGATAAGCAACGAAACGGTTAAGAACTCGCCCTTGGACTTGCTCATCTTGCCCGAGTTGGTGTTCAGGTGCAGAACGTGGAACCAATAGTTGCACCACTTGTGACCGAGGAACGCCTCGGACTGTGCGATCTCGTTAGTGTGGTGGGGGAACGCGTTGTCGATGCCGCCGCAGTGAACGTCAAGACGCTCGCCAAGATGCTTCATGCTGATGCAAGAGCACTCAATATGCCAACCGGGATAACCGATGCCCCAAGGGCTGTTCCATTTAAGTTCTTGGTCATCAAATTTAGACTTTGTGAACCACAGAACGAAGTCTGCCTTGTTCTTTTTGTTGCCGTCGGCTTCAACACCATCGCGCACGCCAACTGCGAGGTCTTCTTCCTCAAAGTTGTTGAAAACGTAATACTGTTCCAATTTAGAGGTATCGAAATAGATGTTTCCGCCTGCCTCGTAAGCGTAACCCTTTTCGAGGAGCGACTCGATGACCTTGATAAACTCATCGATGCAAGAGGTTGCGGGCTCTACTACCTCGGGGCGACGGATGTTGAGTGCCTTGCAGTCCTCAAAGAATTTTTCGGTGTAGAATTGCGCAATTTCCATAACGGTCTTCTTTTCGCGCTTTGCGCCCTTGAGCATCTTATCCTCACCCGTATCAGCATCGGATGTCAGGTGACCAACGTCGGTGATGTTCATTACACGTGTGACGTCATAGCCGTTGTAACGGAAGTAGCGATCAAGGATATCCTCCATAATGTAGGTGCGCAAGTTACCGATGTGCGCAAAGTGGTAGACCGTAGGGCCGCAAGTGTACATGCTGACCTTGCCCGGCTCGTTGGGAATGAATTCTTCTTTTGTTCTTGTAAGGGAATTGTAAAGTTGCATAATCTATCTCCTTTTGCGGAAAATTCCGCGTGGTTGTTGTAATTTTTGTTACACATTCGCAATCACCCAACAACCGCCATCAAATCGGCATTGTTCTTGTAGGGACCGGCGTCCTCGACGGTCCATCAATAAAGAAATTGTGATTGTAAATGTCTATTGGGACAACAACAAGTAGCCATCTGCCAAGCAAAATAGTTTTCACTTTCGGACCGTCGGGGACGCCGGTCCCTACAGAGGGGCTCGTTGTTCTTTCAATATATTGCTTTACTTTTTCTTTTTTTGCTGCGGTTTCTTTTTCTTTTTGGCAACCGAGAAGCCAAAGGTGCCAATCTTTTTGCCAAACTCAAAGTAAGTACCGTGCGCATAGGCGACCAGCCCTGCCTTATCCAAGCGGAGCTTGCCATCGGCATTGATGAGTTCTTCGTCAACGTCAACAGCGACGATGTCGGCAAGGAACATATCGTGCGAGCCGAGCGGAACAACGTCGGTCACGCGACACTCCAAAACGAGAGGAGAGTCGGCAAGAATGGGACACCCGATCTCGCTGGCGCGCTCTTTTTCGAGTTTACATCGCTCGAATTTATCGATCTTTGCCCCCGTATGTACACCGCAGAAGTCGGCAGCGCGAACAAGATCGGTCGTTGTCAAATTGATGGCAAACTCACCACTCTCTTTGATAAGACCGTAAGAGTGACGCGATGGGCGCACCGAAATATAGGTTTTGGGTGGAATGGTGTTGGTAATGCCCGTCCACGCAACGGTAAAGACGTTGTCTTTGCCCTCGTGCGAACAGGTCACCATTGTGGGGGGGACGGGTGCGAGCATCGCTCCGCCGCGCCATTTGACCTTTGCCATCACTTCACTCCTTTCGTTTGTGACAAATAGTTATTCAGTATATTATAGCATATTTGAATTGCGTTGTCAAGTTGACGGGGGAGAAAGTGCGGATTTTCTTTTTTGAAAACCCTTGACAATTTCGGGCAAGTGTGATAAAATGATTGGGTAAAATGAATATGCAATCTGTTGCATAAATTACGGGGGGTTATTTCGCCTGCGGCGAATATATCCACGCTCTACGTCTGATAAGCAAGCTTATCGATCTTCAGGTGGGGTATGCGAAGTGGATTCGACGAACAAAGTTCGTCAAGCCACATCTCTTAAGCTCCGTAAGTGTGATGCAACTGTGTTGCATCACACTTACGGAGGGTTATCGAAGCGGTCATAAC
>JAZSFM010000032.1:0-7794 GCA_045532215.1 Eubacteriales bacterium
GGAACGCCTGCCACCTCGGTGGGTGCACCGTCGCCGTTGAGCAGAAAAAGCTCGGGATGTGCCCAAACCTCGGCACTGTCCTCGGAGACGTAGAGCGGCATATCGCCCATAATCTCAATTCCGCGAGCGTTTGCATACGCTTTCAGCTCTTTCCATTGACGGAAGAACTCATATTGCGTAAATTGCCAAAACAGTACCTCGTCCTCATTGGCGGCAAGAAAGGCATTGAGCGCTTCCTTATCGCGTACGCGATACTTCTCTTCCCAAGTAGAAAGCGCTCTCCAACCGTGCGCTTCTTTGATTGCCATAAAAGCGGCAAAATCGGCATACTCGCCCTCAGTCAAAAACGCCTCAAAAGCAGGTGCTTTGCGGTCAAAGCGAGAAAACGCAATTTTGAGGAGTGGAATGCGGCGATAGAACAGTGCCTCGTAGTTGACGCGCCCGATGCTCTCACCGATTGCGGCACAGGAATACTCTTCTGCCTCTTCTTTTGTCAGCAACCCTTGCTCAATCAAGTTGTCTATATCAATAAGGTAGGGGCTGCCTGCGATTGCACACGAGGATGCGTACGGAGAGTCTCCGTAGCCCGTGGGAACCAGCGGTAGCACCTGCCATACCGTTTGCTTGGCGCGGGCAAGAAAATCTACAAAATTCTTTGCCTCTGCTCCCAGCGAGCCAACTCCCCAAGGAGTGGGCAGAGCCGTAATCGGCAGCAAAATGCCTGCGTAACGTTCTTTCATTCTCAAATTCTCCTTTGCTTGAATTTGTGTTTCGAAAGTTTTCGAATGTTCTTTGTAATATTCTATCATATTTTTTGCTCTATGTCAAGTAAATAAAGGTCGCAAAGACGTTATTTTTGTCGAGAAATCATTTTTTGAGGGATTTTTTAAATAGTTTTTACACTTTTTTTCAAAAAAACATTGTAAAATTGAAAAATTATGCTATAATGAAAACAAGTAGAGCTCAAAGCCCAACGAAAATAGTTTTGAAAAAGTTGCGCTCTGTATTTCGAAAAATTCTCCCAAAAGGAGGGATAAAATGACGATCAAAGAAATCGCAACCGAGCTTGGTCTTTCCGCCAGCACGGTTTCAAAGGCACTCAACAACGCCTCCGACATCAGCGTGGAGACGCGTAACCGCGTAAACAACTACGCAAGATCCATCGGCTTTTCCCTGCACCGCAATCAGGAATCCAAACGCATTTGTGTGTTGTTTGAAAACATGGATTCCCACAGCAACTCGCAGGTTGGCTACCCCGTGTTAACGGGCTTCCAACAAGCCGCAAACGCCTATCACTACGAGGTAGTCATTGAGCACTGCTCCGACAAGAATCCGCCCAACCTCAAAAAGTTGTGTCAGGAAAATAATTTCTGCGGCCTGATGATTTTGGGTACCAAATTGAACAGCGCGATCATCAAAGAGCTGGAATCGACAAACATTCCCGCTATGTTGATGGACTCGTACGTCAAAAACCCCAAGGTTGCCTGCATCAGCAGTGACAACATCAATTCGGTGGCATCGATCGTCGAACATCTGATCGGTCTCGGTCACCGCAAAATCGGATTCTTAGGCGGTGATAAGGACTCAATCGTTACCCGTGAGCGCTTTTCGGGCTATCTAATAGGACTGATCGAGGGTGACGTTGAATTCAACAGCAGTTACGTGCGCTACGGCAACTACACCGAGAACTGTGGTCTTGAAGCGGCTGATTATTTTGCCGAGCAAGGAGTGACTGCCGTGGTTTGCGCCTCCGATCTAATTGCAATTGGTCTTATCAACGGTCTCAAAAAGCACGGCATTCGCGTACCTGATGATGTTTCAGTAAGCGGATTTGACAACCTTGACGTTGCCAAATACTTCACACCGTCACTCACAACCGTCAGCCAAGACTTTATCTCCTTAGGAGAAAATGCCTTTACCTTGCTCCGTCAAGCAATTAAGGGAAATAAAACAAAGCGCATCACCATTCACACAGAACCCATTTTCCGCGACTCTACAGCCCCCGTCAAAAAGTGACCCCATCCACTCACACAACCAAAATCATTTTTATGAGGTGAAATTATGAAAAAGACTTTTTCTCGTATCATTTCTTTCCTTCTTGTTGCAGTTATGCTTTCGGCTATGCTGATCTCCTGCACCAACCCCAACAAGAACGAAAACACCACTCCCGAACAAACCACCGCTCCCGACAAGTGGCAAATACCCGAGGATGAATACACCATCCCGAAGGAAGAGGGCTACAATCAGATCACATTCTATTGGTCTCACCCCGGTGTTATTGAAAACTGTGACATTTGGGCTTGGTGGGATGGCAAGGAAGGCAGCGCCTACATCATGCACCCCTGTGACTACGGTGCAAAGGTCGTGCTCAACGTGCCCGTAGGCATTGAGCAGATCGGATTTATCGTTCGTACCGGATGCTCCGAGCCCGGTGGCTCCTCTTGGGGAGAAGCAACCAAGGACGGCACCAGCGAAGACCGTTTTGCTGTGATTGAGGGCGAAGAAACCTTTATCTACCTCAAGAGCGGCGATGCGGCACAGTACACCAGCCAAGACGGAGGCAAAACGCTTACCATGATTAAGAAATTTACCCTTGCGGGCATGACCGATTTCCACAAGATCCAATACAACGTAACCCCCAAGACTGCGATCACCAGCTACAAGCAGGTCAAGGTTTATGAGGGTGACAAAGAATTGACCATTCTCGACATCAGCAATATGGGCAAAGAGGTTACCAGCGGCATTATTGAAGTGGAAGAAATCCTTGATATTGGCAAAAACTACCGCGTGGTAATTGAGGGCTACGGCGAAAAGGCAGTGGTTCCCACCTCTATTTTTGATAGCGAGTACTTTATTGAAAACTACACCTACGACGGCGATGATCTCGGTGCGATCATCAACGGTGATAAAACCACCTTTAAGGTTTGGGCTCCTACCGCCTCTAAGGTAGTGCTCAACCTCTTCACCTCCGGCCACGAGGGCTCCGCTTACAAGAGCGTTGATATGGTCAAGGGTGATCGCGGTGTTTGGTCCTACACCGAAAGCTGCGGTCACGGCACCTACTACACCTACACCGTAACCACCTCGGTTGGCACCCAAGAGGCAGTTGACCCCTATGCAAAGGCGGCAGGCCTTAACGGTAACCGCGGCATGGTAGTAGATCTTTCTCGCACGAACCCCGAGGGTTGGGGCGAGGATAACTTTGCAACCGGCATTAAGACCTACAGCGATGCTGTTATTTGGGAAGTACACGTAAGAGACTTCTCTAACAAGATCGCATCCTCCAACTACAAGGGCAAATATCTCGCATTTACCGAGCGCGGACTTGTAAACGAGTTTGGTCAAAGCATTGGCGTTGACTATCTTGTAAATCTCGGCATTACCCACGTACATCTCCTCCCCGTTTATGACTATGCAACCGTTGATGAAGCTAACCCCGATAGCCAATTCAACTGGGGCTACGATCCCAAAAACTACAACGTTCCCGAGGGAAGCTATTCTACCAACCCCTATGTCGGTGAAGTAAGAATCAGAGAATACAAGCAGATGGTTCAAGCTCTGCACGCAGCAGGCATTGGCGTTGTTATGGATATGGTCTATAACCACACCTACGATGCAAACAGCTCTTTTAACAAGATCGTTCCTTATTACTACTACAGATACACCGCGACAGGTGCAAACTCCTCCGCTTCCGGCTGCGGTAACGATACCGCCTCTGAGCGTTATATGTTTGGCAAATTTATGGTTGACTCGGTAAGCTACTGGGCAGAGGAATATGACCTTGACGGCTTCCGCTTTGACCTGATGGGCCTGCACGACCTTGCAACTATGCAAGAGGTTGAAAACGCAGTACACGCTATCAATCCCGAAGCAATTATTTACGGTGAGGGTTGGACAATGGGCTCCACCATTGACGGCAGCCCCATGGCTAACCAAGGTCAGATCAGCAAGATCATCCCCCTCGAGGGCGCAATCGGCGGCATTGCCGTATTCAATGATGCAATTCGCGACGGTCTCAAGGGTAGCGTATTTACCGCAACCTCCAAGGGCTATATCAGCGGCAACGGCAACGGCTCCTTCCCCTCTGTTCTCTTTGGTATCAAGGGCGGCGCTGGCACCGGCTTTAGCTGGGAAGTGAAAAACGGTATGGTCGTTAACTATATGAGTGCACATGATAACAACACTCTGTGGGATAAGCTCATCCTCTCCAACGGAGATAACACCGTTGAGGAACGCCTTGCCATGAACCGCCTTGGCGCAACCCTTTTGATGATCTCCAAGGGCACCGTGTTCTTCCAAGCAGGTGAGGAAATGCTGCGCACCAAGGATGGTGACGAGAACAGCTATAAGTCCAGCGACGCCATCAACAACATCGATTGGTCGGTCCTCAAGGAAGGTAGCAACGAATACGAAATGATGCGCTACTACCAAGAGCTGATTCGCGTAAGACAAGAGTACGCAATCTTTAGAACGCTGAACACCGCCGTGATCGCCAACACCTCCTACGGTGAAGGTAGAGTTGCTATTACGCTTGATAACCATGCAGGCGGTAAGGCACTTATCGTTTCCAACCCCACAGGTGAAGCGATGACCTACAACGTTTCCGGCAACTGGCATATGATCGTAAACGGTGTTGACGTTATGGATGCTCCCGAGGCAGTAACTGGCAACATCACCGTTCCCGCCTACACGGCAGTCGTTTTTGTAAACGACGCATGCCTCAACGGCTAATTGAAACCACACATAAAAATTGGCAGGCACCCGAGGGTGCCTGCCTTCTTTATTGTTGGCATATGCTTTTATGAATACTCTACCCAAAGAACCATTCCGTTCTTTTCAAAAGGAATCTGACGGTTTCCTATTCCAATGTACACACTACTCTTGTCGATTGCCAAACTGATTGGAATTGCATCATAAGTAAAATTAAACAGCTCTACAAATTCTTTAGCTTCACTTGCTTTATTTTTCCAAACAGAAACCACATATTTTCCGCCATCATTCATTCTCGTGCATAGTGCATGTAAAGAATCTTCATACACATAAAGATCCACAACAGTCTCATCGTTTGGAAACGAAATGGGAACAATGTCCTTCATATCTGTAGTTGCATACAAATATCCCGTAGTGAAAAATGTATATTCCCTAAAACTCGCTTTACCTGTGATAATGACATTGGAAAGGTCAACGAATTTGACTTTTCCTGTCCATTCATTATCATATACAAATACACCATCCTCATATCTATACACATCAAACGCAAGATCGTCTCCCAAATTTATGGACAAAATTGCATACAGTGTTTTATTGCAGAGGAAAAAATCATACACGCGAATAAGGTCGCTATCGGTACATCGCAGACCATCACGACAATCTGCTGTCAACGCTAGTGGTTGCAGGCCTTGGAAACGCCGGAAAAGCTTACTTCTACAACCACAACTACATTCCGGCAAACTAATTTACAAACATCCCGACAGCCGCCCAAAAGGCGGCTGTCTACAGTCTGAAAAAAATCCTTGAAAACACAATGTTTTCAAGGATTTTTTGTTGCCTATTATTTTACCACTTCGGTGGTATCAATTTTGCACTTGTCGCCAAAGTAGTCTTTGAGCACGTTATAGAGAACACCGTCCTCGTAAATTTTGTAGGAACCCTCTTGGCCGTTGTATTGGGTTTGTTCCTGCGACCAAACGTCCATCATTTCCTCATAGGATGCGGTGCGAATGTCCAATTTCAGTTTGTAATTCTCTTTGGGAGTGTCGGCGGAGTTTTGAAGGTTCATTTTGTTAACAACAATGCCCCAGGAGTTATCCCACCATCCTACAGAGATGATCTTATAGCTCCAAATCGTCCAGCCCCATCCCAATTCGTCGTATTGATGCAGGTATTTATCCCACGCATCTGTGTCGGCAAAGAAGTTGAATTCGCCCACAAACTTGGGAACATCGTAGTCCGAGAACATATAAAGGGCGTTCATCAGGGTGTAGAAGAGTTCGTTGGGAATCCCTTTATCGTGGTTCCAATTGTAGAAATGGTATTGATAAAGCACGTTTTCCCATCCATATTTTTCGGGGTTCGGAAGAGAGGAAGTATACCAAACGCCCTCAATGGAAATGACGTGGTGTTTGTCCACTTCGCGGATAGCGTCATAGAGGCGATCCATGACCTGCCATTGCAATTTGCCGGTGCCGATGTCGGTGCGCTTTGTTGGCTCGTTGACCAAATCATACGCCAAAATGGTGGATGCAAGGTCGGAACGCTCGTTGACGTAGTAGGTTGCAATGTTCTTCCAAAGTTCGCACATCGATTGAATATAGGTGTCATTTTCCCAAAAATCCATATCACGTGTGCCGCAATGCTCAAAGCCGGATTGTCCGCCAACCACGCCGTGCATATCAATGATGACCTTTAGATTATATTTTTTCGCAAGTTCAAGGAAATAGTCAAGCTTTTCGAAGGCATCCTCGCGCATGGTGAGCGCATCATCGGGGCCTTGCATAAAGTTGCGAAAATACATAGGCAGACGAATGGTGTTCAGTCCCATATCGCTGATGAGTTTGAAATCCGCCTCGGTGCAATACGCATAGAAGAAAGCGTCAAGCAACTCGCCAAGTTGTTCCTCTGTAAAATCGCCTTTCGCTACACGTTCTGCCAAAATGGCATCGAATTCCTCTTGGTAGATTTCTTCGTATGCCTCAACAATTCCCTCTTCGTTCACGCTTTGAAAACTACCGTCTTTGTTGTAGAGTGCACCGATAGAATTGACGGTCATCCAGCCCTCGGCAATAAATAGGTTGCCAAAGTTGATGCCTTTGATGTCAAAGCGGTCGCCGTTGGTGTCGTAAAGACCGCGTCCGACTGCCACAACGGTGCCGAATTCGTTGGGCGACAGCTCCACGTGAGCCGGCGTGTCGTCGGCGTGTTGATTTGCCACATAAAGGTTGCCTGCCAGCGCCAAGCCACCCACAATCATGAGTACGCTCGCCAAAAAAATGCCGATGCCGATAAGCACTTTTTTCAATCCTTTGTTCATAATAACCTCGCAATGTTGTAATTTGGGAAGCAAAAATGTTCCGATACCATTATACCACACTTTTTACCGTCCGTCAACAAGCATTTTGAACAACAATACGACACACATTATACATAAAGCGTTCAATATTATTTATTGGATATATTCTATTAATAAATAATATTAAAAAAACTCTTTACAAACCCAAAAAATGGTGTTATACTAATTGTGTCGAATAAACCGAAATATGGTAAATTCGGTAAAAAAATATTCATTTTTGGAGGGTGAAAAAAATGAACAGATTTCTCAAAGTTCTCCTTTCAGTGATCCTGATGTTTGCAATCATACTGTCCACAGTATCTTGTGGCGGCTTGTTTGGCATTCGTCCGTCAAAGGGTTCTGATTCGAGCAACGAGCAAACCACGACGCCCGCGGAAACAACTCCTGTGGAAACTCCCGAGGAGACCATTCCCGCGACGAGTCCCGACGACACGACTCCCGGGCAGACCACTCCTGAGCAAACGACTCCCGAGCAAACCACTCCCGAGCAAACGACTCCCGAGCAAACCACTCCCGAGCAAACCACTCCCGAGCACGCCACTCCCGAGCAAACGACTCCCGAGCATACGACTCCCGAGCAGACTACTCCCGAGGAGACCACCGAGTCTACCCCCGAAGAGACCACCGAGTCTACTCCCGAAGAGACCACCGAGTCTACTCCCGAAGAGACCACCGAGTCTACTCCCGAAGAGACCACCGAGTCTACTCCCGAAGAAACCACCGAG
>JAZSFM010000021.1:0-10776 GCA_045532215.1 Eubacteriales bacterium
ACTGACAAGGGCTTTGTAGCTGGTGCTCCCAACGTAGCTGGCGCTAAGGTTACTGCCAAGGTTCTTAAGAACGGCAAGAACAAGAAGATCTACGTTATGAAGTACAAGTCCAAGAAGAACGAAAAGAAGAAGATCGGTCACCGTCAACCCTTTACCAAGGTTCAGATTCTGACCATCGAGGGCTAATCGCTCAGTCAGTACGATGACAAAAATCGTGTTTTTCAGAAGCGGTGGAGTATTCTACGGCTTTCAAGAGCAAGGTCACACGGGCTACGGTGAGGCAGGCGACGACATTTTGTGTGCGGCTATCTCGTCCATGACAATGCTCGTCATCAACACCATCGAGGTTGCGTATGCTTCTTCTGTTGACTACGATGTCAACGAGGGTGCGACAAAAATTACGGTAAGAGCCAAATCGGCGCTGCCCGAGTTTGAGTCGGACGATTACAAGAGATATGCAGTTTCGGGTATTATGATGGGGTACTACTGTCAGCTTAGTGATATGCTTGAGGAATACGGCGATTATCTCGACGTAACAGTTGTAGATAAGCCGTGGGAAGAATAGTTCACCAAACCCCTGCGATTCCGCAATCGGGAATCAAAAAAATTTAGGAGGATAAGAATGATGTTAAAGCTCAGTTTACAGTTCTTTGCTCATAAGAAAGGTGTCGGTTCTACCAAGAACGGTCGCGATAGCGAATCCAAGCGTCTTGGCGTTAAGAAGTCCGACGGTCAATCCGTCGTAGCCGGCAACATCATCATCAGACAAAGAGGTTCCGCAGTTCGCGCCGGCGAAAACGTTGGTGTTGGCAAGGACTACACTTTGTATGCTCTGATCGATGGTAAGGTAAAGTTCGAGCATAAGACAAAGTCTCAGAAGAAGGTTAGCGTTTACGCTGACTAATCCATTCTGACAGAATATACGGCATAGGTCGCACGACCTATGCCGTATATTTTTTGGTTGCTCAATTCGAGCAGAGGATGTTACCCCATACAAAAATCCCCCATCAAAAACGGTGGGGGAAAATTGCATATTCTATTTTTAATGTTTGACTGTTCGATAAATTGGAATTTGATTATCTTTTTTTATAAATGACAAGCTCGGGATTCTCTCCGTTTTCCTCGTAAGTACAGACGAGAAGGAAATCCATATTACCGGCAATTCCGAAGCAACGGTTACCGCCGAATTCACATTCAAGCTGATTGGCAAGGTAGGTGGTATCATCATCAAGGAATTTTACCTTTTGTCCGTTAGGAAGCAAGTATTCCATATTGATATAGCCGCCTACAAGGAAATTGAGTGTCTTGACTTCGGGCATTCCTTCAATATGCAAGTCGTTAAATTCACGGATTAGCTGTTCTTTGAATTTTTCGAAATTTTCATCACCGCCAAGCTCCGCATAGCGTTTCCAATAATTGAGCTTGGGAAGATGCTCGTCAAAATAAGCTTTTGCCTGATCAGCAGGCCAATTTTCACTTGACATATGACAGACCAAGAAATCGGTCAGTTCTTCAAGACTTGTATAGCAAAAGTTGCCGTCAGCATAGCACCACTTGCAGTATTCCTCATTGAAAAATCCGTCGGGTTCTTTGCTTATATTGCCATCCTCAAGCGGCATACCGCAACATTGGCAGATCAGTTTTTGCGGGGAACCGAGAAGCGTATTGATCGATATGTCAAACTCCTTGGAAAGAAGCTTCAGCGTTTCCGTGTTCGGTATGGTTTCACCGTTCTCCCAACGGGAAACAGCCTGCCTTGTCACAAATATCTTCTCCGCAAGTTCCTCTTGCGAGAGCCCTTTTTTTATTCTTAATTCGTAGATTATATCTTTCGTTTCCATAAAATCACCGCCTTTGTTAGTTGTGATTATATTATACCATGGGCTGTCGGCATTGACAAGCAACTTGCTGTTGCTATTTCCTCAACAACATCTTTTATCAATTCAATTTCTTATCGCCCATTATATCGCAAACAAATCCATTTGTAAACACATTTTTTATATATGCTGCTTTTAATGCTTTATTAAATGCTCCCGTTTTCCAAACTTTTTCAAAAGCAAAAGGAGTCCAACGATCATAATTGCAGGGAACAAAGTTGCAAAAAGAAGTCCTGTTTTGAGGTTACCGCCAACGGCATCTGCGATTCCGCCAACCATTGTGGGGCCAACTGCCGCACCGAGGTCACCTGCCAATGCCAAAAAGGCAAACATTGCCGTGCCACCCTTGGGACATTTTTGTGAGGAAATGCAAAGCGTTCCGGGCCACATAATGCCAACCGAAAGTCCGCAAAGCGCACAACCGATCAAACCGATGATCGGAACAGGCGACAGAGACGCCAGCAAATAGCACACCACGCACAACGAGCCACAGATCAACATTACCTTTGTCAGGTCGAGCTGCTCGCTTTTCTTTCCGTAAAACACGCGTGCCAATCCCATAAAAACAGCAAACAGACAGGGGCCAACCAAGTCGCCAACGGTTTTGGAAACACCGAGTGCCGATTCGGTAAAAGCAGATGCCCATTGTGTCATGGTTGCTTCGGATGCACCCGCGCAGATCATCAGTATGATCATCAGCAAGAATAAAGGTGTTCTTAACAACTGACCAACGCGCATACCGTCGCCGTCTTCTACCAATCTCTCAATCGGGCAAGAGAGGAAGTTTACAGTGTTTACCAAGGGCACAAGCGCCCAAATGATGGCAAGGAACCTCCAATTCTCAATACCGAACACCGCAAAAAAGATCGTAGAACCCAAAATAACGCCAACAGAGCCCCAACAGAAAAAGGAGTGCAAAAGACTCATCACGCCTGATTTGTTCTCAAATGGGCAAGCTTCTACAATCGGGCTGAGCAAAACCTCAACGAGTCCGCTGCCGACGGCATACAGAACAACGGAAATGATAATACCCATAAAAGCGTTAGGGAGCAACTCCGGCAGGAATGCCATCAAAATCAGTCCCAATGCCGAAACTAACTGCGAAATCACCACACAAGTACGGTAGCCGATGATGTCGGCAAATTTTACCGCCACCAAATCAACAAGCAGTTGTGTTAAGTAAAATACCATTGGAATGAGTGCGATCATCTCAAGTGAGATCCCATAGGAGCCCTTGAATGTCAAAAACAAGAGCGGAGCAAAGTTTGAGGTGATTGCCTGCGTAATAAAGCCAAGATAGCAAGCAATCAGCGTTTTTTTATAGTTTTTCGCCTTTGTCATACTGTCTCCTCGTGGGGCTCATACCCCAAATGTCTTTTGTCCTTACAAAACCCTATTATATCACAAAACAGTCTGATTGTAAATACATTTTCCAATTCTTCTTTTGCGGAGGACGGAATTCCCTACAAAAAATCCCCACCGAGAACGGTGGGGGATTTTGTCATTTATAATATTTATCTATACCACCGTAGCCCACTATTATTTTTTCGTCACGAGTCTTTTTTATAAAGCTTTCAAGTCGCTTTTTGAACTCGTCGGGGCGTTTTCTTGCCGCATCGATGTAAGCGATACGAATACGCTTGTAGGGCTCAGATAATTTTTCGTAGTTTTTCCACGCAATGTCATTTTTCTTTATGGCATCGAGTATATCGTTTGGAAAAACATACGGGGTACGAATCAATGGCAATACACTATCTCTTATATTAGGGTGCAGCATTCCTTGTTCATCAAGCCAAATCAATCTTTCTATGTTTGCGCGTGAATATGGACTTCCTTTTTTTCTCGGTGTAAACCGCTGTGCGCGATGCGTTGGATCAATATGCTTAATTGTGCTGTCGATCCAACCGAAGCAAAGTGCTTCTTCCACCGCATCGTTGTAGGAAAGCACCTTATCGCCCGATTCTTTCATAGGGAAAACAAACCATATTTCTTTTTCCGTTTCAAAGTGCTCGGCAAGCCACTCACGCCATATTTTCCGTTCACTTGTGTAAAATGTTTTCATTTTTATCCTTCAAAATTTAAATTAATCAATCCAATTTCTCCCCCTATTATACCACAACCCCTCTCATTTGTAAATACATTTTCCAATTCTTATTTTGCAGGGAACGGCATCCTCTACAAAAAATCCCCCACCAAAGCGATGGGGGATAATTTAATGCTTGTGCTTTTCGACAAATTGGAATTTGACATTTAATTCTTTTTATATTCAAATAAGCGATACAGCTTTTTTGAGAAGCTACCCGCATAAAGCTTTGCGAAAATGAACCTTTCAAATCCTTTTAACTCGTCTATGTATTTTTGCGGTATCATTGTGTGTTCTTTTACATAAGCAAGTTTCTCACTTTGATACACTTGGGGATTATCTATGCCATAAACCTCTGTAACACCTACATCCTTTATTGGATTTCTGTGCTTCGACATTTTTGCGGCAAAAGAAGTATAGCAATCCACCAAAAGCGCAAGTTTTTCAAAATGAGAGCACAGACTATCTGTCAGACCTTGCATTTCCTCGATGGTCAAGTACATACTCACACCTTCCATAACAACAATGGCGGATTGGCTTTCCTTAATGTTTGTCAACCATCCGCAATCCCTTGCGTCACCTGCAATCATTTGATAATTGGTTGTTTCGGCATAGTATCGCTTTCTTTCTTCAATAACCTCAGAAAAATCCACATCATACCACTTGTGGCCTTCAACTCCAACTCTTATAGCGCGACTATCCATTCCGCAACCGATATGAATAACAACCGCATCCTGTAAAACTGACATTTGTTGCTTTAGCCATTCATCAAACACGGCAGAACGAACACCCATATAGTAAGCAAGCCATTTGGATTTTGATTTTCCCTTAAGTGAAAATTTTTCCGCTTCCCAAATTTCTTCGGCCTTTTTATCATTAAGAAACAATCCCTTCTTACTCACATAGTTTTTCCCATACAAAGGGATATATAATGTTTTATTCACATTATTCATGTAATCACCTTCAAATTCTTATTTATCGCTTGGATTTTTAACCACCCCTATTATATCACAAACCCTTCCATTTGTAAATATATTTTTTCATCGCACCGCAAGGTGCGACATTTTTTTTGCAATCGATATGATAAAATGATAAAAAAGTTAAAAAACAAGGAGTGAGGATATGTTCAAAAAGGGTGGACAAGTCTCGTATGAAGAAAGAGAGGATACTCTCATTGTGCACATTGGTGGGGAAATTGACCATCACAGTGCCGTGCAGGTGCGTACCGAGATCGACGAGAAGATCATTGCCACAACGCCCGCGCGCGTATTGTTAGAGCTCTCAGCGGTCGATTTTATGGATAGCTCCGGGCTGGGGCTCATTATGGGGCGCTTTGCTTTAATCAAAAAGTATGGTGGCACGTTGTCATTGCTTGATCCAAGTCCTGCCGTGATGAAAATGATCAAGCTGGCAGGCATGGATCGTATGGTTTCTATTTTGAAAACAAAAGTGAAAGGAATATAAAACAATGAAGAACAACAGAGTCGATTTCAGCGCGGCGGTAGAAAATGAAATGAAACTCATTCTGCCGTCGCTCTCGGTCAATGAAGGAATGGCGCGTGCGGCGGTTGCCGCTTTTTGCGCGCAACTTAACCCCACCGCGGTGGAGCTTGCCGACATCAAATGCGCCGTCTCCGAGGCGGTCACCAACTGCATCGTGCACGCCTATCGCGAGGAAGCAGACGAGATCATCATTGAGGTCAAACTCTGCGAGGGACGTCTTATTCGTATCGACATCCGCGACCGCGGGTGCGGCATTGAAAACGTCAAACAAGCGCGCGAGCCCCTCTTTACCACCGATGCCGCAGGAGAGCGGAGCGGAATGGGCTTTACAGTTATGGAGAGCTTTTGCGATGAGCTCCGCGTCAGCAGTCGTAAGGATCGTGGCACCACAGTCACCTTGCTCAAACGGTTACATAAATAATTCTAAACGCAATTTACTTTATTCTTTTTTTATAGGGAAACAATGATTTAGGTGCGATTTACTTTAGCCCTCCTCCGGGAGGAGGGGGACCGCGATAGCGGTGGGAGGAGCCCGCGATATTAACGAGTATAACTCGCCATAAAATGAGTGCGATATTCCCGTACACGCAAGCTCCCTCAGTCCCTTGCCGCTGGCGACATTTGACAGCATCTCTCCCGAAGGGAGCCCTATAGAGAGCAAGCACCATAACAAAGTAAATGGTACGCAAAAAATGCAAAATGTTTTGCTTAAGCGTATTTGTAACGAGGTAAAGAAATGGAAACAAGCACACTCTACGAGCGCAACCAAGAGCTTTTGCGCCGCGCAAGCGAGGGAGATAGTGACGCCGAGGCGGCATTGGTCGAGGAAAACCTTGGTCTTGTGCGCAAGGTTGCGCGTCGTTTTCTCGACCGTGGAACCGAATATGAGGATCTTGTGCAGATCGGCACGATTGGAATGATCAAAGCCATTCGTTCTTTTTCTTCGGACAGGGGAACAGTCTTTTCCACCTATGCCGTTCCGCTGATTATTGGAGAAATTCGTAGGCATCTGCGTGATGAAGGCCCTATCAAGGTCAGCCGCATTTACAAACGGCAGGGCATGATGCTGATGTGCGAAAAGAACCGCATTGCCGCCGAGGAGGGCAGAGAAGCTGGGGTTGCCGAGCTTGCTATGCGTTGCGGTGTCAGCGTAGAGGAAGCGGCAGTATCGCTTGATGCGATGTCGCCCGTTACCTCACTCTCGGATTTTGTCTACGGTGAGGATACGGTTACTTATGAAAATGTCATCCCCGATGAGGAAAGCGAGAGGGAAAGTGAACGTATTTGTGACAGAGTTGCATTGGCGCAATGTATACACCGCCTGCCCGAGTTGTGGCAAAAGATCGTACTGATGCGATATTTTAGGAATATGACACAGCAACAAACGGGGGCGGCACTGGGACTGACGCAAGTCAAGATTTCAAGAGAGGAGAAAAAACTACTCGCAGTGTTGCGAGAAGAGCTTTCTTGAAAATCTAAGGAACCCTGTGAGGGAAGTTTTCGTCCACCTTTTTCAAAAGGCGGCGGGGTGGAGGGGCGGCGCCCCATCCTTGGCGTTTCTTTTTAATTGTTTTTTCTTTGCGCCTCCACTTTGCAAAGAAAAACGACTATCAAGCTTAAGTGAACAAACAGACCATTATTTTTATTGACAAACCGCTCGTTTTCTGCTATAATGAAAACGAGCGGTTTTCTTCCGCATCCCCGAAAGGAGCTTATCCCCGTTGAAAAAAGCAATCCAATTCTTTGCTAAAATCGGCAATGCAATACTTGCCTTCCTTCGTAAATTTGCTTGGAAAAAACTCATCCCGTGGGGCGCCCTGCTCCTTGGAATTTGCCTCTTTGCTGGCGCAAGCTTTCTCATTATCAGCGCATCCGTTTGTCACAAAACCAAGCAGCGCATTACCACTGCTGAGGAGCTGACAGAGCAGGGCGAGCGTTTTGATATCATTCTCATTCTCGGTTGCGCCGTGCGCCCTGACGGAACCCCCAGCCATATGCTCGAGGATCGCGTCAAAACAGGCGTATCGCTCTATCAGGCAGGACTTGCCGATAACGTTTTGATGAGTGGTGACCGCAGTGAGGGATATGACGAGGTAGGCGCTATGGAGCGCGAGGCCGTCTCTCTTGATGTGCCGCAAGAGGTGATATTGATCGATCCAAAAGGGTATTCCACCTACGAAAGCATTTCTCATCTTTTAGAGGAGCATAAGGGCAAGCGCGTGCTCATTGTTACACAAAAATACCACTTGTATCGCGCACTCTACATTGCCGAAAAACTTGACATCGAAGCATACGGTGTCAGCGCCGACCTGCGCACCTACACCAAACAACTCAAATACGATTTGCGCGAAATTCTCGCACGCGTAAAGGATGTGTTTTGGGTGCAATACAATTTGAAATGAACAACAAAAGGGGCTTTCTTGCTTAACCAAAAGGAAGAAAACCCCTTTTATTTTTTACTTTTTTGTGAATTTCCATCCCAAAGCCACCATTTTTTTCTAAAAATGTGGTATAATATATATGTAGACAATAAGAAGGAGTTCACAATTATGCCAAGAAGCTTTCAAAAAGACGAATACGTATTTTACGCATCCGGCGGAATATGCAAGATTCTCGACATTCAGTACGCCCCTTTGGAGGGAATGCCTGCCGATCGGGAGTACTACGTTATGCGTTCTATTCACGATAAGAGTGGAATGATTTACGTTCCCTGCGACAACCAAAATATTTTCATCCGCCCGCTTTTGAACGTAGAACGTGCCGAAGCTCTTTTAGCAAACCTTTCGCAAATTGTGCCGATTGTTGAAGAGAACGGCAAGCTTTTGCGCACCAAGTATCTTGAAGCTATGCAAAAGCACGAGCCCGGTGAATGGGTACGCATCATCAAAACGGCATACAATCGCAAAAACGAATTTCCCGACCGCATCCAGCGTCTTTCCGAAGGGGAGAGAGATCTCGTCGCACGTGCCAAGTGCTTTCTTTACACCGAGCTTTCATTGGCATTGGACGTTCCCGAAAAAGAGATGGCAGAGCGTATGGAGCAAGCCCTGCTTGCATCCCTTTGAATAAACTGATGAAGTAAAAGAGCCGATGGTAAAAACCATCGGCCCTTTTGCTGTTCTTATTTCAAAAACTTTTTAATGACCTTGTTAGAGCCAACTACCAAAAGGGCAGCCGCAGCAGTAGCAAGTGCCAAAGCTTTTGCAGAGTAGCTCTTTTCGTCAACCATCTCAAAAGCATCAACGGGTGTTTCCTCGTTGCAGTTACGATAGATTTCTATGCGAGTGATGCGAGTTTGCTTGATATAAGGATTGAAGTTGGTCTCCTTAAGATCGTGAACAATGCGATCGATGGTACCACAGCAAGCTTCTTTTACTTCTTGGCATTTGCGAGAAAGCTTTGCGGTTGCGCTTTCCTCGGTTGTGTTTTCTGCGGTTTCGTCAGTTTCTTGTGCTACTTCTTCGGTAGTTTCGTCTACAATTTCACCAACGATTTCTTCTACGGGTTCTGCAGATGCATCGCCCTCGTCCTCAACAACTACGTCAATAGCATCAGCCGGAGCTTCTTCAATCACAATTTCTTCGCCTTCAGCTACAACAGCTTCTTCAATGCGGTTCATATTTTCATTTTCCATATTTGTTTCCTCCGTCGTATTATTGATAGGTTATGCGAATGGTTAGGAACTTATGCAGCGGGAGGTGTCATTTTCACCGTTACGATAAATCCGCTGCGATTATCGCCCGAAACGGTATAGCTGTAATTACTGGGAATGTCAAAAGTAGTCAAATCCTGACCGGAAGCCGCAATATAATAGACCTCGTAAGAGACACCGTCAGCGGCGGCGATGGGGAGACGCTTTGCCGAAGAATTGTACGTATTCTTCAACAAATCGAGATATTCTTCCATACACAAATCATTCTGTTCCATATACGTTGCATGAGCCACGCCAACATAGCGGAAGCAATGCTTGTAATCCGAAACGTCTGTGATACTTTCCTTGCCCTCGGGATAACGAACCACAAAACCGTACTTGTAGCAATTTTGATAGAGCCAATGGTCAGATTCCAAATTGGAACGATCCGCATATTGAATTGCTACACAATAACCGGTGTGGTGATCGGAATATCCGGGTTGAACCGACGAATTGAGTGCTTCTTGATCTTCCATTGTGCGATACGCCGAGGAGATTGCAAAAGTTGCCGCATCATCATACTCATAATGCGTATACATCATAGCATTAAGCGCTTGCAGAGTGTCTGCTTGCAACTTATATTCATTCGAAACGGGACGATAGATGGTGTTTCCATTCGGCTTTGTTGTCATATTGTCATAAATACGAAGCAAAGACACGCCGGTGGGGAAAGTATATCTATTGTCATTATTCACCAAAAGCAATTCACCCTTGTAAACGTCATCCGCAGATTTTGTTGTTTGCATAAAGACAACGTCTGTAACAGGTGCGGGGGGATTGTTATCGCCTCTATCGGGAGTGGGACGTGCATCAATGATGGCGCCCACGATTGCAAAACCGCCAAGCACCAACAGTGACAGAAGAATAAGTGCTACCGTAGCAAATATGGCAAGCAACACAACGCGCTGAATTCTGCGACGTTTTGCGCGCACCTTCGTTTGACTACGGCGAATGGTGTTAAAGCTGCGGGGTTGTGTCGCTTTGTTTCCCATGTCGTGTTGCTCCTTTCATGAGAATGTGGCGATTAGCCCTCAAGAGCGTCCTTGATAGAGAAGTCCATACGGCCTTTCTTGTCAAGTCCGATATATTTTACCTTAACAACGTCGCCAAGCTTGAGGACGTCCTCAACCTTTTCAATGCGGCGGGGTGCGATCTTGGAGATGTGAACCATGCCTTCCTTGCCGGGAGCATATTCAACAAAGCAACCAAATTCCTTAATGCCGGTAACGGTACCGGTGTAAACTGCACCAACAACGGGTTCAAATACGATAGCATCGATATATGCCTTTGCAGCTTCTGCTTGATCTGCATTGATAGCAGCAATACGGATAGTGCCGTCATCCTCGATGTCGATCTTCGCGCCGGTATCAGCAACGATCTTCTGAATAACAGAGCCGCCCTTGCCGATAACTTCGCGAATCTTATCGGGATCAATCTTCATCGTGGTCATCTTGGGAGCATAGCGGGAAACCTCTGCACGAGGTGCCTCGATTGCCTTCAGGATAACTTCATCAATGATATAGTCACGACCTGCATGGGTCATTTCAAATGCTCTCTTAATGATTTCGGGGGTAAGACCGTCGATCTTGAGGTCCATCTGAATGGAGGTGATACCCTTGTGA
>JAZSFM010000116.1:0-13864 GCA_045532215.1 Eubacteriales bacterium
TCTTGTTGGCAATGTAGTCACTAGTTTCGCTCTCATCAGGGGTGGGGGTAGAGGGATTCGGGTTTTTCAGTTGGCTATTACCGGTGATGTAGTCAATTTCAACACCGGGTTGCACGTTGTAAATAAAGACGTTAAAGCAAATGCCTTTGCCGTTGTCTTCCAGCGACCAAGCTTCCATCAGTACGCCGCGAGCAACGAGCTCGTTACCCACAAAAACGGGAGTGACACGATAAAGAACGTGGTTGTTTGTTTCTTTGATGTAGTCGGCTACCATATTTTCAAAAGGCAGCATACCGAGTTGGTTGAAAGAACGCGTACCCGTAATCAGGTTTTGTTTGTTGTCGTTCTCACCGGAGAGCTGCCAACCAATGAGATGGGAGCGATTGTAAAGATATCCACCGTCAACAATATCATAGGATGCCTGTACCCAACCGGAGGGTTTTACGCTCGCAATGTCTTCTCTGGGGGTTGTAGGCATCAGGTCGCGGCCAAGGCAGGCCACAACGACACCGCAGCGACCAAGCGCATCGAGCGCGGAGTAATATTCGTAGGACTGTTTGGTAAACTGATTTGCGGTAAAGTAAGGAATGTTATCGTTAACCGCGGCGAAAAGAGAACCGGAATACTCGGGAATGCTTGCAATGTCGATTGTAGGCATTGAAAGCGCAGGAACTTCCAACTCCGCAGGAGTGGTGACCTCGGGAGTAGTAACTTCGGGAGTTGTACTCTCGGGAGTGGTAACTTCAGGAGTAGTAACTTCGGGAGTAGTAACTTCAGGAGTGGTAACCCCGGGAGTTGTCACTGCAGGAATGGTTGCCTCGGGAGTGGTTGCTTCGGGGGCGGTAATCTCCGGAGTGATTATTTGCGGTGTGGTTTGCGCAGGTGTTGTTGCCACGGGGGCAGAATTACAAGCCCCAAACAGTGTGCACAGCACCAAAAGCAGTGCTATGAGCGAGAGGCGTGCGTTACGTGAGAATTTCATTTTCTCCAAATCTCCTTTGTAATATTGTCATGGGATGAACCAACAAATTCGGTGCTTTGTACCAAGCGGAAAGCAGATGTGTCACAAGTAAAGAATACATCCGATGGGTAAAGACGATTCCAACGGTAGATGATCAACTCGTCCACTCCGTCAAGATTGTTTGGCAGGGGAGTATCCTCTACAAAGCAGTAGTCGTTCGCGGCATCTTTGATGGGGATGGCAGAAACGAACAAGGTGGAGCAATCTGTGCCAAAAAGTTCCTCGGAATAAGGACTCACCCAAAGGGGAGCATCCTGCGTATGCGCAACCATATCGGCAATCAGCACGCGGTCACGGCTCTGCCGACGGTGATTAAACATCATACCGCCATCGTCGCTCAAGCAAACAATCAGCTTCACAACATTCCTCCTTATTATCAATATGGAATATCTTACCTATACTTATTATAGCATATCGCGAACAAAAAAGCAACCATTTTGCTAAAATAAAACACAGTATTGAAAATGTTTTGGAATTGTGATATAATGAAAAGGAAAGGATGGTGTTGAAATGTCTTATAAAAGCATACGCATGCAATGGATCGATGCTATTATGGAAACACCCAAGGGTATGATCATTTTCGGTATTGTTGCTATTTTGCTCGGTATCGTTTTTGCAGTTGTCGCCCCCATGGGGATGGATCCCGTTGACCGCGAGGAAGCTGTGGCATACGAGGGAGAGTTTGAAAAATTCCGCGAGGGCAAGAATTTCAAAACCATCTATTTTGCCGACGGAACAGAATACGATGTCTATGCGCACACAACCCCCGAGGAATTTTGTGAACGCATTCGGGCGCTCGAAAAGGGAACAAAGCTCTATCTGCTCATCAACCCGAGCAGCGGTTATGCGGCGGAGGTGAGGACAGATACTGAAGAGCTTCTCAATTTCGAAACCTCTCAACAAGAGGCCGCCGATTATCAAATAGGATATGTCATCATTGGTGTGTTGGTTGTGCTGGCAGGCGGATTTATTATTGTATATGCAATTTTGAGTGTTCAAAACAAGAAAACTGCCGAGATGAGAAAAAAGCGCCCCTCATCCAAAGCACCTCTGCGACCTGCGGAGAACGTTCGCGCAAGAATTCTGTTGGAAGCGCAAAAGGGGGATTACACCATTTGTTACCGCCGCGCTGGAATTACCAACGAGTTGGTTATCAACGGCGAGGTGTGGGACGAGATAAAAGCGGTTATAGAAGAAAAGCATCGATTGAGCGCGATTGTGGATGGCAACAAAATCGAGGCGGGGTATAGCGAGTCTCCAAGTGTCAGTTACATCAAATTTAACGGTTGTCGCATCGCACACAAAAAGAGATGGATATAAAGAGAAAGAATCTTTGTTTATTGACAAAGATTCTTTTTTTGTCAAGAACAAAAAACGCGCAGAGGCTTGACATTTTTATTTTTTTGTGATATAATATTTTTCGTAATAACGAAAAAATAAAATTCGTATATACGAAAATATAATTTTCGCAAAAGCGAAGAAAACAAAAAACGAATTATTTTGAAAAGAAAAAGGCAGGGAAAAGGAGGGAAGCGATGCACTTTTTGAAGATAGATGAAGTTGCCGCAAAGTGGCAGATCTCGCCGCGTGCGGTTCAGATATTGTGCAAAGATGGAAAAATCGATGGCGCACAACGCTTCGGTCGCGCGTGGATGATTCCCGAAAGTGCCACTCGTCCTATTGACCGCCGTACGCGCCAAGGCAGAACGATCAACGACGAGAACCAACCGCTCCCTCGCCAAACTCCCTTTTTATATATGACTGATCTTTACAGCACTCCCGGAACAGCCGACGAAGCATCAATGCAGCTTTTTGACAACCACGAGGCAAAGGTTCTCTTTGAAGCGGAGATTGCCTATGCGCGAGGAGAAATTGACAAGGTTTATGCAATCGCCAGTTATCTGCTTGGCAAGCACTCGGGCTTCTATGCGGTTATTTCCGCGGGTATGCTTTTGGCGCAGTGTGCCATTTGGCGAGGCGACCTTGAGCTTTGGCGTGCGGCAAAAATGCATATTTCTGAGGCACCCGCACAAACCGACGTTGACCGCGACATTATGTTGTTGGCAATTTGCGTGGTCGATATTATGCTCTATAACGTTACCGACTTCCCCGATTGGTTCCGCGTGGGCTGTTTTGAGCCCCTACATAGGGATTCTTTCCCTGCGGCGCGGGTTTATTACGCAAAATACCTCTACACCATTGGATATGGCGTTGCAACGGGTGAATATTTGCTCGAAGGCATGGACGGACTTTCCCTGATGCGTCTGCTTCCCAACACCATAGAACCGATGATCTCGCAGGCAAGCGTAGATAATTCGCTTATTTCCGAAATTTGCTTGCGTATGAGTTGTGCGGCGGCATACCACAACAGTGGCGATGATGCACAGGCGGTTCGTCACATCGATCGTGCCATCGTGCTCGCACTCCCCGATAAGCTTTACGGGCTACTCTCGGAGTATTGCCGCGTGATGGACTCCTTGTTGGAGCAAAGGTTGTCGGCCATCGACCCCGACGCGGGTCGCGAGGTGAAGGCCCTCTATCGTGTGTATAACGAGGGATGGTCTCGCTTGAGTGGCACGGAACGCGGCAGAACGCTTGCAACAACGCTCTCTGTTAAGGAACGCGAGGTTGCAAAGCTTGCAGCGTTCGGTATGAGCAACGCACAAATTGCCGAAAAGCTGCATATGTCGGTGTCGGTTGTCAAGCAATCTATCCGCGTTGTCAGCGAAAAAACCGGAATGTCGCGTCGCGAATTCGCTAAGGTTTTGTAAAAATTTGCTCTTTTATATATCCAAAATCCCCCAAAAAGGATATATATCAATATATCTAAAGTTTTCCAAAAAGAAAGAAAAACGTGAAAAAATAAGACCAAAAAAAGTGATTTTAGGTAATACCGAAATAAAAAAAGATGTGCTATACTATAGTCACAGGGCGAGGACGTGGACGCCACGCCCGGGGACGCAATCGTGCAGCAGATTTTTTTGGTGTTATCTATGCACGATCAGCGTCGCCGAAAACCGTTTTTTCACCCTTTGCGGTTTCGGCATATAGGGGCTGTTTTCACCCTTCACAGTCCCATATAACAAAAGACCTGGGATTGTTTTTTCACCCTTTCACCCTTACAATCCCCGGTCTTTTTTATTGAAATTTTAAGGAAGGTGATAGTTAATGTTTAAGCGATTGTTAAAACGCGATCAGCAAGAGAACGACGGCCCAAAAGAGGGCGACCTCTACGCGCGTATCGAACACGAAGGACGTACGTTCGAACTCTTTTACGGATATTACGAAGAATGTGACCGCCAAAACCCGCTGGTAAAGCCGGTTCCGCTTTATCCCGACTTTGTTGCACGTCCGCAATACGATAATGAGGGCTATCCCTTTGCAACCGAAATGCAGGATGCCTGCAAATATTACATAGGCAAAGACCCCGATGATGGTTGTTACACCTGCAAGCATTATCGTCGCGTATTAGACTTTATCGGCCTCTGCACTTGTGAGATGTGCCGTAAAATAAACAACACAAAACCTCAATAAATCCGCCACAGGCGGGCCCAAGGGCGGCAGCGATTTCGTTGCCGCCCACAACTTTTATAAAAAATATTTTGATTTTAGGTTGACAATATCCTAAAATTTGTGTATAATATAAGTGAAAAACAAAAAGGAGAGATGAAAATGCATATTGATACCCGAAAAATCGTTTCGATTTCCGAGGCAAATCAAAACTTTTCGCGTGTTGCCAAAATGGTGGAAAAGCACGGCGAACTTTATATTTTCAAAAATAATAAACCCAAATACAAGTTGGTAGATATTGAAAACGATGCCACCATTGAAATGACCGACGATGAGAAAATTGATTTTGTGGCGGCGCGCATTCTTAAGCTTTACCGCCCTGCTTTTGAGGAGCTTGCGAAATGATTAAGTTTAGTCAAGATAAAGTGCTTTTGTTGCACCAACTGATTACCGAGGAAACCGGCGGAGACCCGAGTGTGCGTGATATTGCTCTGTTGGAGAGTGCTCTTGAATCGGCATTCGCTACCTTTGACGGGCAGGAACTCTATCCCACAAAAGAAGAAAAAGGCGCACGCCTTGGTTATGCGCTCATTTCCAATCACGCCTTTGTGGATGGAAACAAACGCATCGGAATGTATGTGCTTTTGACGTTTCTTGAAACCAACGGCATCAAGATCCGCCCGACAAACGAAGAAGTTGCGCGTGTCGGTCTTGCTGTCGCCGCCGGAGAAATGAAGTATCAAGACTTGCTTGATTGGATTTTGGAGAACGAATAAGATGAAGGCAACATCACTTTCGGGTGGTGTTGCTTTTTTATTTTGCTATTACCGTTAAAAGTGGGGCGTCGAGGACGTCGCCCCCTACGAGAAATCATTTGCCTTGGTTTTTACATTATTATTTTTCGAAAGTTGATGGTAAATAAAAACGCCAACAGTAAACAACATTTGTAGGGGGCGACGTCCTCGACGCCCCGCACCAATGCAAAACAACTTTCTTATTTTGTAGGGTCTCGGTGGCCCCTACAAAATTGCGACAGCAAAAGCGAGCGGAGCGCTCGCGCCGCCCGTCTATTCGTGTACTGAAAATTTGATTTAGATATTTGTTGTGTGCAAGTTCTTGGAAAGGGGAGAGGGGTGGAGAGGGGGAAACTTTCTTTCAAGAAAGTTGCACACTCTCCATAAGTCTTTCCTGTTCTATCTTGCTAACACAGGCATATTTGCCAACATGTTTTCAAGGAAGATCCCATATCCTGTTGTCGGGTCGTTGATGAGGACGTGTGTCACGGCGCCAACAAGTTTACCGTCCTGAATGATGGGAGAGCCCGACATCCCTTGAACAATGCCGCCGGTGATGGCGAGCAGGTCGGGGTCGGTGACAGTCACGGTGAAGCACTTGGAGCCCTTGGCATCGCGTTTGATGTTGGAAATGCGAATGTCATATTTTTGCATCTCTTCATTCGTTGCGGTACAGAGGATATAAGCATCTCCCTCGTGCAAATCCTCGCGCAATCCGATGGGCATCGGTTCGTGGGTGGTTTCGGGAACTTCAGAGAAAACCCCCCATACGCCGCAAGCCGAGTTGCCAAGCAGCGCCCCTGAGCGACCGGGATTAAAGTGCCCCTTGAGCTCTCCGGGGGCTCCTGCCGCGCCCTTGATGACAGAAGAGATGGTTACATCCGAAACAGCACCTTTTCGCATTCCTACGAGTGCTCCCGTGTCGGCATCGCAGATGCCGTGTCCGAGCCCCGCAAAGGCGCCGCTATCGGGAAAGAGGAAGGTCACGGTACCAATTCCCGCACCGCTGTCGCGCACCCAAATACCGGTCTTATATTGCCCCTCTGTAGAGGAGAGAACAGGCGTGAGTGTGGTTTCGAATTCTTTGCCGCTACGGCGGCAGGTCAGGCGCAAGGGCTTGCCTGCGGATGCCTCGATGCGCTCGGTCATATCTGCCGCCCCCGAGAGGGATTCACCGTTGATTTTGAGAATGACATCCTTGGTATGCAGGCCTGCGCGGGCAGCGGGATTGACGCTTCCTTTGCCCGTGTCAATGTCGCAAAAGCCAACCACCGTGACACCGTCTGTATAAAATTTAACGCCAAAGGGCATTCCACCGGGGCAGAGCATCAGGTCGCGCAGATCATCGGCATCCGCTCCGAGCACTGCCGAATAGGTGGCGGCACCCCGCAGCGTGGCGACGCAGGGCAGGGAGTCAGACGCAAGCGCGACGTCAAGTCCCGGGCAATGGCTCATAGCAAAAACAAACTCCTTTTTGGGTTGCTCCGCTGAGGGTGTCAAAATTCCGCAGAACGGAATTGACAGCATCAGCAAAAGACAGCACAAAAGCTTCCAAATTCTTCTTTTCATGATTCTTTACCTTTCCTATATAATGGCGCGAGAGGAGGCGCCGTGTGTTTTTTGGAGGCAATGGGCGCAGGCGTACGGTCGATAAGCCATTTTCGCGCTCACCGACGAATGATACCGTGTCCGTTTGCTGATACTAATGTGTGCCGCGGTCGCGCGTTTCATAAGTAACAATGATAACCATTCTGCACCACAACACACCAAAAGCAAGACATTTTTTGAAAAAACTTGTGCGTCACGCAAAAAAAGAAAAGAAGAAACAACAGCTTTTTGCAAGCGTGAGAATATTTTGCCCGACAAAGAAAAAAACATACTTTTTATCATTTAAAATTACAACTTTTCTTCAATAAAAAACAAAAGGACTTGACAAGTCCTTTCTTTTGTGATATAATTTGAGAACCGTTCTCAATTTAAGGAGAAAACAAATGAGGAAAAAGAGATATAAGACAGCGGGCAGGGAAGCGCTCATCAGCTTCTTCCGTCGCAACCCCGACCGTCAATTCACGGTAGATGAGCTCTACCAAGAGGTCAACGAGCAAGCATCTACGGGTAAGAGCAGTCTCTACCGCCATTTGGGCGAGCTTTGCAAGGTTGACGTTTTGCGCAAATTCCACGGTGGCGAGGGGCGTGGAACGCTTTATCAATACATCGGAGCAGAGTGTGACTGCAAGGATCACTTTCACCAAAAGTGCACCGTTTGCGGTCGCGTCAGCCACCTCGATTGCTTCGCGAGTGCCGAGTTTGCCGAGCATATGTTGCGCGAGCACGGCTTTTTGATCAACTGCGGACGTTCTGTTCTGTATGGCGTTTGTGCCGCTTGTATGCGCAAAGGAGAAGAAAGCCATGCATGAGTTTTTTCATCTTTTGGGACATAGCGTGCTCCACACACTCGAGGATACCGCAAAGGTCGTTCCGTTTTTGTTCCTGACTTACCTTTTGATGGAGTTTTTGGAGCATAAGGCAGGCGGCGCTCCCGAGCGTTGGTTGAGAGGTTCGGGCAAGGTAGGACCTCTGATTGGTGGCGCGCTTGGTGTACTTCCTCAATGCGGCTTTTCTGCCGCGGCGACCGGGTTTTATACGGGGCGTATGATCACCACGGGAACCCTTATTGCGGTTTATCTTTCCACGTCCGACGAAATGCTTCCTATTTTGATTTCAAGCGGCGCTCCTGTTCCCGTAATGCTTAAATTGTTGGGAACAAAGCTTGTCATTGGTATTGCCGCCGGCTTTGCCGTTGACGGCATTACGAGACTGCTTCTTCGTGGCAAGGAGACTGTGCAAGAACCGCAGATTGAGGAACTTTGCGAACGTGAAAACTGCGATTGCGGTGACCGTTTTGTGCTCTCGGCACTCAAACACACGGCATATATTACCGTTTTTCTTTTGCTGTTCACCTTTGTGCTCAATCTTGGCATTGAGGCGATAGGCGAAGAAAAAATACAAAGCATTGTGCTGGGACGCCCTGCGCTGGGTAGTATTTTGGCGGCACTTGTGGGGCTTATTCCCAACTGTGCATCGTCGGTGGCACTCACTTCTTTGTTTGTGGATGGCGTACTTTCGAGTGGAGCGTTGCTTTCGGGATTGATGGTTAACGCAGGTGTGGGCCTTGCGATTCTCTTTCGTAATAACCGCCCTGTAAAGGACTCTTTTCGCGTTGTGGGAATTCTCTTCGGCATAGCCGTTGTTTGCGGAATTCTAATCGACTTGACAACACTCGGTGCTTGGATTGCGAAGTGATATTTCAAACATAAAAAGCGACCTGCAATTTGCAGGTCTCTTTTTATGTGTATATTCCAATCAGCGTTTTGTGAGCAACTGTTCGAGCTGCTTGCTGAGGGAAATTTCGATTTTGTTCGAGCGGTCGAAGCGCGCATCGTGGTAAGTGCTGCCCATGTTCTTGGAGAGCGCTTCCATGGTTGCGGTTTCTTCGCCGTAGAGTGCGGCTTCGCGAGCGCGGAATTGTTCCTCGGTTTCGGGAATGCCGTAAATCTTTTTGTGCAACTTTCTTGCTCTCTTCTTGAGGCGCAAACTGAGTTTGTCAGCGTTGTGCTTTTCGTCGAGATTACCGGTTTGACGGGTGTCACGCATAAAGATGACCATATCGTCGTATTCGGCAACCTTGAGCTTGTAGCGAATAATGCCTCTGTTCTGCTTGGTGAGAACGGTGTAGAGAACAATGCGGTAGTCGCCATCCACTCTGATGGGGTTGATGGGGGTTTCCAGCACGAGCTGCTTGCCGTAGTAGGGGAATTCTTTTCTGATGATGATCTTGAGAGAGTGCAGGCCGGGCTCAACGCGGAAGCAAGAGAACTCGCTATCCAGATCGACCGCGCCAACTTCCAAGCCATCGATGTAAACAACTGCGTTATCAACCGAGCCGGTGAAAACGCGAGATTCGGGAGGACCAACCTTGTCGGCATCAAAGTACTCATACTCGTCGTCGTCCTCTTCTTCGCCATCCAAAACGTCCTCGTATTCAACAAGGGTTTCAAAAATAGAGCGAACCGAAACAACGATTTGGTTTTCAAGCACGTTGTCAATCTTTTCTCTCTTGAGATTATCAAGCTTGATGTCAACGTGATCGGATTTGGTGCTGTACTTCATATACTTCTTTCTGCACACAACACTGAAGACAATGAAAACAATGCCGAGCACAGCAAATGCAATCAAACCGACAATCAGCCAGTCTGCCAGCCCCTTATAAATATAGAATTCCCAGTCTTCATTAATGTCGAATAAGAAAAACTGATCGCGGGGCAGGGTATTTCCATCGTTTGAGCTGGATGCTTGGAACCAACGGAAAACGCCGTAGGCACCGCACGCAACAAGTGCAACCCAAGCCAAAAGGCCAACGAGCCAGCGCAGGCGTTCCCAAGTTTTCCACACGCCAAGAACTCTTTTCTTGCGGTAAACCGTTTGCAAATAGTCATCCTTGAGCGCTTGTACCTTATCGTGCTCGCGCTTAGAGAGCATCTGTGCCTTGGCATATTTTTTATTTGCCATAAGATTCATCCTCGTTTCTAAAATCATTTCGCGCCTAAAACACGCGATAAACATCCACACTAACTATTATAAAGATTTTTTGTGCTTTTGTCAAGAGGATTTTATAAAAGTATATATAAAAAATATATAAAAAAGTGAAAAAATTGATGCTTTTTTCAAACATACTTGAAAAAAAGAAACAAGGAACGAAAAAACACATTCGTTCCTTGTTTATTCCTTGTAACGTTGAGGGCAATCGGTCTGGCCCAACAAAAAGTCAATGCTTGTATTGTAATAGCGGGCGAGTTTGATAAGAATAGCTGTGGGGACATCGTTCTCACCGGTCTCGTATTTTGAGTAACCTGTTTGCGACATTCCAAGAATTTTGGCAAGCTTGGTCTGCGTCAGGTCGTGATCCTCGCGTAAGTCTCTCAGGCGCGGATACATAACATCAACTCCTTTCATTCACTTTATATTTTTACCATAATCTGTTTCAGGGTATTGACTTTTAACCTGAAATAGGTTATAATTGATATGTTCATCGAAAGGAGGGTGAAAATAATGGATAATAACCAAATGAAACAAACACCGCAAAGCAAGCAGACGACGCAGTCTAAACCGGCAGAAGTTTCAAAACCGACCACAACATCGACATCTCCGTTTAAGGCCTCGGATTTGTCTCACTCAACAACGCAGTTGCAATCGGCGGCATCAAAGTCAAGCTCCACACCAACACCGGCAATGTCGCTTAAGATGGGTGATTCGAGTCAAAAATCGCCCCAACCTTCATCCAAACAAAGCAACATTGTCTTGATTGTTGCTATTGTGTTGGTGGCTTTGCTTGCTTTGGCGGCGCTCGTTTTTGCACTTGTGCCGGGCGAAGCAGGGCCGCAAGGCGAAAAAGGCGAGGTAGGCGATATAGGTCCGCAGGGCTTGCAAGGTCTTCAAGGAGAAAAAGGTGACACAGGTGCAACCGGTGCGCAAGGCCCTAAGGGCGAGCAAGGTGACACAGGTGCAACCGGTCCCCAAGGTCCTCAAGGAGAAAAAGGCGATACAGGAGCAACCGGTGCGCAAGGCCCCAAGGGCGAGCAAGGTGACACGGGTGCACCCGGTCCCCAAGGACCTCAAGGAGAAAAAGGCGACACAGGTGCAACCGGTCCCCAAGGACCTCAAGGCGAAAAGGGGGAAACAGGTGCGACCGGTCCCCAAGGGCCTCAAGGCGAAAAGGGCGACACAGGTGCAACCGGCCCTCAAGGTGCTGCCGGACCTGCCGGAAAATCCGCATATGAGCTTTACTGCGAAACCCATGGTTATGAAGGAACCGAGGAGCAGTGGCTTGCCGATTTGTTGAGCGGTGCTCTTGTAAAGTATACCGTTACATTTGATCTCAACGGTGGAATAGCCGGTGCGGGTTTTTCTGCGTCTGTTGAGGTACCTGCGGGATGCTATCTGAATTTGACCGTTCCTAGCAAAGAAGGATATACATTTGACGGATGGTATACAGGCGACAGTGTTACCGATGGTTTGGTAACCAACACCACCGCTATTCGTGCCAATATGTCTCTCAAGGCAAAATGGCACATCAATACTTTCTCGGTTAAGTTTTTGGATAAAACAGGCAACCTGTTAAAGGAAGAAACCGTAGCATACGGCAGCGCGGCAACAGCGCCCGAAGTGCCATTAGTTGATGGATTCCTGTTTGATAAATGGGATTGTGATTTTTCGTCTATTACACAAGCAACCACGGTCAAGGCGCTTTACGTTGCCGACACCTACACGCTTTCGTTTAACACCGACGGTGGTAATGAAATAGCAGATAGATTGTACTACAAAAACGACATTCCCAAGCAACCGACCGCACCCGTAAAGGATGGATACTTCTTTATGGGGTGGTATTTGGATGAATCGTTTACCAGACCTTACGATTTCACCACGGGATTTACTGCTGATACAACCGTTTACGCATACTTCTCCGAGAGCATTCCGATTTCTTCGGCAGATGAGCTGCGTGCCATTGGCAATTATTCAACGGGTAAGTATCATCTTACAAAAAACATTAGTCTTGACGGTGCCACGTGGACGCCGCTCTCATCCTTTGCAGGTGTATTGGATGGTAAGGGATATACTATCTCCGATTTTGTGATTTCGTCTGAGAGCTCTCTCGCAGGATTTTTCACAAGCAGTAGTGGAACGATTCAAAATCTGACGCTTTCTGATTTTGTATTCTCCGTATCTGCAAGAGAAAACCAGAACACCTTTACGGCAGGTCCTCTTGTTGGCTCTAATACAGGCACAATAGAAAATTGCCACGTTAAAGAGGCGGTATTAACGTATGATACCTACAAATCGGCAACCAGCGGTACATACAATTCCTATGCAGGCGGTTTGGTGGGCAGCAATAGCGGTACAATCAGTGACTCTACTGTTATGGTAGAGATCAGTGGTAAGGTTGAACTATATTCTTCAAAAACCTCTAGTGGCAGTGGAAACAACGGCCATTATTATGTTGATACAAATCTCTCCGTTGGAGTTGTTGCAAGTCGTAATTATGGGGAAATAAAGAGGACAACCGCTAACGCCATTATCGAAATTTCGAATGTTATATATTCTGGCGGACATAAAGGCAGTGTTTATAGCAGTCAAATACATGCATATTCGATATTGCGTATTGGCGGAGCCGCATCGCACAATTTTGGTACAATTGAAAAGTGTGAAAGCAATATGGAAGTAACTTGTAATCCCCCAAAAATAGAAATTGGCCAAAATGCTTATGCTCATCCCGAAGTGTTTATAGGTGGTTTGGTTGAGCAAAATGACGGAACAATATTTGAGTGCCATGCAACGGGCTCTCTTGATATTGCCGAGCGTTTCTATCAAACTTTTGTTGGAGGCTTTGTTGCGGAAAACAATAATGAAATTAAAAACTGTCATACTGATATAACATTGCAAATTTCCACAAGCGATTCTCCGAGTACCGATGATGCAATAGGTGGATTTGTTTTCAAAAATAAGGGCACAATTGCATCATGTTATACAACTTCGACAATCACAAGCGCAGCAAAGTGCCCCATCGGTGGCTTTGTAGGCAAGAATGAAAGCGGCGGTGTTATCAGCAAGTGCTTTGCAACCGGAGACATTACATATACCAATAATCCTTCTGTAGTCAATCTCTTTGTCGGTACTGCTAACGACGGCGGAACGCTGTTCAAGAACTATTATAACGCAGACAGCGTTATTTTGCAAGGTACAAATGATGTAACCGTAGAAGATAGCAACGCAACCGAAACAAGTGTTGCAACTCTGCAAAGCAAGGCGTTCCTTGTTGACACGCTCGGTTGGAACACCGAGGTTTGGGAAATTGTTGACGGACAATATCCTACACTTGTTGCAAACAAATAATAAAACAAAATAACAAAAAGGCCGACGCAAATGTTCTTGGAAAGTCCAAGAGCCGCGCGTCGGCCTCCGTTTTTTAGTCCTCGATCTTGTCAAAGGTCTCGCGAGCGCGAAACAGCAGCGAGATGCACCAAACGCCTGCAAGGCCTACCAAAGTATAGATGATGCGGCTAAGCAGAGAGGATTGTCCGCCACAGATCCACGCAACGATGTCAAATTGAAACAGTCCGATGCTGCCCCAGTTGAGCGCGCCTACGATAGTCAAAATCAGAGAAATGCGATCCAATATCATCATTTTGTCTCCTTTGCGTATTGCGGAATTGCGCCAACACGGTTTGTGTGGCACGTTTTGAAAATTCCGACTGCTTGTAGTATGTGCCGATGTCATCTTATTATGCGTGCTGCCAAAAAAAAGAAATTTTATGCAAAAAAACGCACATTTATTGACAAATGGTGGCAATTAAGATATAATTAAACAAACAGACCAATTCCATGTTTTGCAAAATGCTTTCGAGGCGGGCGATTCGTGAATCGCCCCTACGGAGTGAACTATGGTTTTGTTGTAGGGGCGATTCACGATTCGCCCGTCTTCAAG
>JAZSFM010000036.1:0-13397 GCA_045532215.1 Eubacteriales bacterium
CGTCAACTGCAGACATCAACGCAGGACAAGCCATCGACCGCATTGGTGTTATGCTCGGTCTTGATTTCCCCTGTGGGAAAGAACTTGAAAAACTTGCACAAAAGAATACACAGAAAGTTCCAAAGTCACGCATTTCCGTCAAAGACGGCTACTGCAATCTTTCGGGACTTGAAAATATGGCAACCAAACTTTGGCAAGAGAGTGGAGACGCCGCTCTTGTTGCCGCATTTACGCTGCAATTCATTGGAGACACGCTTATTGCAATGACCAATGAATTGGATGCGCGCATTCCGCCGCTTCCCATCGTTTATGCAGGCGGTGTGATGAGCAACCGCTATCTGAAATCTCGTCTTGGCACGCGTGAGAACACCTATTTTGCCGAACCGCAATTCTCGGCGGATAACGCGGCAGGTGTTGCATTGCTTTGCCGAAAACAATTTCTCAAAATTTGACGAAAGGAGCGCACCATGCAAACGGAAAGACAAACGCTGTCGGTCACACAGCTCAACGAATATCTCAAAATGGTTCTCGATGGCGACCGCGTGCTTTCCAGCGTATTTGTGCGCGGTGAAATATCCAACTTCAAGCTCTATTCTTCGGGGCATGCCTACTTCACCCTCAAGGATGATGCAGGGCAACTCAAATCGGTGATGTTTCGCTCTTATTTCTCACGGCTAGCTTTTCTACCCGAGGATGGTATGCGCGTTATCGCCCATGGCCGTGTTTCGGTGTATGAGAGCAGCGGACAGTATCAACTTTACGTAGACGATCTGCAACCCGATGGCGCGGGTTCGCTTGCAATGCGCTTTGAGCAACTCAAACGCAAGCTTGCCGCCGAAGGTTTGTTTGATGAATCTCGCAAACGCCCCCTGCCGCCAATGCCGCGGCGCATCGGCGTGATTACTTCACCCTCAGGTGCGGCAGTGCACGATATTATCAACGTGCTCGGACGTCGTTTTCCCGCCGCCGAAATGATCCTTTATCCCAGTGAGGTGCAAGGTACACAGGCACCTGCACAACTCATTTCGGGTGTGGAGTTCTTTTCTGTGACAGGTCTTGTTGACGTTATTATTCTTGGTCGCGGCGGTGGTTCTGCCGAAGACCTTTGGGCATTCAATGACGAATATTTGGCGCGTGCAGTTGCATCCTGTTCGATTCCTGTTATTTCGGCAGTCGGTCACGAGAGTGACTTTACCATTTGCGATTTTGTGGCAGACCGTCGCGCTCCTACTCCTTCGGCAGCGGCAGAGATTGCCGTTCCCGATATGGGAGAGATTTTACGTGGACTTATATCTGTTCGCACGGGTTTGCAAACATCAATGCAAAAATTGATTGCGCAAGAGAGACGAATGCTCCATCAACTAACAGGATCACGCGTATACACTCGCCCCGAACAAATGCTGGATGACTTCCGTATGCGCTTGGATGAAAAAGAATGCAACCTGGATCGTGCCGTAGGGCAAACCCTTTTTCAAAAGAAACAAGCAACCGCTTCGGTTGCGGGTAAGTTGCAGGCACTCAATCCTCTGTCCGTTCTTTCAAGGGGATACGCGGCCGTTAGCCGCGAGGGAACTTCTATTACGAGCGTAAAACAGATCAACGATAACGACACGCTGGATATCCGATTTGCGGACGGTTCCGTCCGTGCTACGGTATCACAACGAAAGGATACACAAAAATGACAAAGAAAACAATAACCTTTGAGGCGGCAATGGAACGCCTTGAAGAAATTACGCGACTCTTGGAGTCGGGTGCAGAAGGACTTGATGAGTCCCTCAAGCTCTACGAAGAAGGAGTAGCTCTCATTCGTCTCTGTACTCAAAAATTAGAGTCGGCAGAGCAAAGTGTAAAGATTTTGCAAATGAGTGAAGAGGGCATTACACTTGCTGATTTTGATAGCAAGGGAGAAAAGGCATGATAAATGAAGCTTTGGAGCTTTTGATGCATCGCAACGCAGTCTTGACTGAAGATGCACTTCGCAGCTACTATACAGATGACCCCGATTTGCAAATTCTTTTAGATGCGGAAAGATACAGTCTTTTTGCAGGTGGCAAACGTATTCGTCCAATGCTCACCATTGAGTTTTGCCGTCTGTTCGGTGGCGAAGAGACAGCGGCTTTGCCGTTTGCTTGCGCTGTGGAAATGATTCACACCTATTCTCTCATCCACGACGATTTGCCTTGTATGGATGACGATGACCTTCGACGTGGCAAGCCCTCTAATCATAAAGTGTTTGGCGAAGGAATGGCGCTTTTGGCGGGCGACTCTCTCCTGACAGGTGCATTTGAAGCAGCGGCAACAAATATAGAGGTTGGCCCCGAAATCTCCGCTATGGCGGTAGCATATCTTGCAGGGTGCGCAGGTCGCTACGGTATGATTGGCGGTCAGGTCATGGACGTTGAGGGGGAAGGTAAAGAGATGGGGCTTGAGGCACTGCTCAAATTGCATTCTCTCAAAACAGGTGCCCTTATCGGTGCCTCTTGCGTGCTTGGTGCGCTTGCGGCAGGTATTCGCTTTGACGATCCCTGTATGGTAGACGTTGTCACTTATTCCGAAAACATTGGTTTGGTTTTCCAAATCATTGATGATATTCTCGATGCCACCGCTACAGAGGAACAACTCGGTAAAAGCGTTGGTGGAGATAAACAACGCAAGAAGAACACGTTTCTCAATTTCTATTCTGTTGAGGAAGCACGTTTTTATGCCGAGCAGTTGACAAGGGAAGCTGTTTCGGCTATTAAGAGGTATCCCGATTCCGATGCACTCACCTCTTTGGCTGAGTGGCTACTCGTTAGAACCAAATAATTTGACAGAGAAGGAAAAAACTATGCAAGATCTAATTACAAACTACTATCTCATTTCTGCAATGGCAGCGTGGTTTTTGGCACAGTTTCTCAAAATCTTCACCGGGTTTTTTAAGGAACAAAAATTCTCATTCAAAACCCTGTTTTTTGGAACAGGCGGAATGCCAAGTTCTCACACTGCAACCGTTGCGGCACTTTGCACCTCTTGTGCTATTGGCGAGGGGTTTGATTCCGCTATTTTTGCAATCGCTGTTGTACTTGCTATCATTGTGATGATCGATGCCACCGGTGTTCGTCGTGAGACCGGAAAACAATCCCGTGCGCTCAATATTATCATTGAAGAACTTTTCAAATCCAATGACATAAAAGCCCTTGATACACATTTCAAGGAACTCATCGGTCACACCCCACTGCAAGTTGTATTTGGATTCCTTACGGGTATGGTAGCTGCAATTGCGTTGTCCTTTGTCCCTGCATTTGGTGTATCCCTGTTATGAGAGCCGATCTCTTTTTGACCGAAAAAGGATATATCTCCAGCCGTAAAAAAGCTCAAACGCTTATTGATGATGGTAAAGTCATAATCGATGGTTGTGTTGTTAAAAAAGCATCACAACAAATTGAGGACGGTGAGCACACCGTAGAGATTGCGCAAAGTGACGAGATTCGCTTTGTCGGACGCGGTGGCTTGAAGTTGGAGGCGGCACTCGATGCTTTCGGGATTAACCCCAACGGAAAAACCGCACTCGATATTGGAGCTTCGACAGGTGGCTTTACCGATTGTCTTTTGCAACGTGGCGCGAAGAAGGTATATGCCGTAGATGCAGGAGTGGGGCAGTTGGCGGCAAGTTTGCTTGCTAATCCCGCAGTTGTTTCCCTCGAAAAGATGAATGCACGCAATCTTGCTCCCGAGCATATCGATAACACGCTCGTCGACTTGATCGTAATGGACGTTTCCTTTATTTCGGCGACCTACATCATTCCGCAGTTTCCTGCACTCATGGGAGGGAATGCTGAGGCGGTGTGCCTCGTTAAGCCGCAGTTTGAGGTAGGCAGAGCGCTGATTGGCAAAGGCGGTATCGTGCGCGATACCGAGGCACACACCGCGGCCATTAAACGCGTTTGCACGTGTGCCCAAAGTGTCGGGCTTTTGCCCGTAGCACTCATTCCGTCACCCATTGAGGGGGGAGACGGCAACCGTGAATTTTTATTGCATCTTGTGCGCCAAGAAAGAGGCGCGCAGGTGCTCTCTGAAGAACAGATTTTTAGAGTAACAACAAAGTAAAGACCGGAGGAGGCGATAACAGTGCTAAAAATTGCATTGATCACCAATTTTAATATTCCCGAAAAGGCAAATGCCGCAACGGTTGTGGCAGAACGCTTGGCAGGTAAGGACTGTCGTATTCTTGTGGCTGCATTTAACAAAGAAAAACTGATGCGCGCGGGTAAACACCGCGACGAGTTTGTGTATATGCCCTTGGAAGCCGTTTATTCCGAAGCCGATATCATCATTGTTTTGGGTGGTGACGGAACCATTCTCGAGGTGGCTCGCCGTGCAGCAAATCGCGGCACACCGATTCTTGGCATCAATTTGGGCAGACTCGGTTATATGGCAGAACTTGAAATGTCCGGACTTGACGGTATTGATGCGCTTTTTACGGGCAATTATACACTTGATCGCCGTTCTATGTTGCGCGTAGAACTCTTTTCCGGCAATGAACTCAAATCTTTCTGTTATGCGCTCAACGATGCCGTTATCTCCAACGGTTCGGTTTCGCGCATTGTTGATTTGGAACTTTTGCAAGCCGGCAAGCACGTGGCAAACTACCGTGCTGACGGTCTTATTATCGCAACTCCTACGGGTTCTACGGCATATTCGATGTCGGCAGGTGGTGCCGTGGTGGATCCTTCGGTTCCTTGCTTCTGCGTTACTCCAATTTGTCCCCATTCCTTTGGTGCGCGTCCCCTAATCTTCTCGGATAGCACTGTGCTTGAGGTTCGTAACACATGCGCAAGAGAGAAGATGCTTTACTTAACCGTTGATGGTCGTATGAACTTTGAACTTTACCGCAACCAAACGGTTCGCATTACTAAATCAGATCTGAAAACCAACCTCATCCGTCTGACACCCAGCAGCTTCTATAGCAACCTTCGTGCCAAGATGAGATCGACACAGATGGATTAAGGAGGGAAAATATGAAAAGACTTCGTCAGGAAAAACTGTTGGAGTTGATCTCCAAATATGAAATAGACACGCAGGATGAGTTGATTGAACGCTTGCGCGAAAGCGGTTTTGAAGTTACACAAGCAACCGTATCTCGTGATATTCGTGAACTCAAAATTTCCAAAATGACTACGGGTAAGGGAACTTACCGCTACGTTCTCCCCAAGCAAACCGCGCCCCTTTCCAATATGAAGTTCAACTCTGCACTGATTGATGCGCTTATTAGCATTGATTATGCTTGTAACATTGTTGTTCTCAAAACCCATGCAGGACTTGCCAATGCACTTGCTGTTGGTATTGATGCTATGCATTTGGATAACATTTTGGGATGTGTTGCGGGGGATGATACCATTCTGCTCGTTTCACGCAGCGAAGAATCTGCACGTTACATCGCCGACCGTTTCCGCGATATGATTAAGTAAACCAAAGATGTTAACTTCACTAAACATTGAAAACATAGCTGTCATTCGTCAAGCCGACCTTGACCTTTCTTCCGGTTTTTCCGCCTTGACGGGTGAGACCGGTGCGGGTAAATCGATGATCGTCGATAGCATCAACCTGCTCCTTGGCAACCGTGCCACACGCGAGATTATTCGCTCGGGCCAGACGAGTGCCACTGTGAGCGCTGTGTTTGAGGAGCTTCCCGATACTGTCGTTCATCACATCTGTGAGATGGGATTTGACATTGAAGATGCCTCTGTGATGCTTTCACGTACCATTACAACGGATGGTCGTTCGCAAACACGGCTGAATGGTCGCGTCATTACCCAAACGATGCAAAAAGAGATTTCACGGCTGCTCATTAGTATTCAAGGGCAAGCGGATAGCCAAACTCTTTTGCAAAAGAACAAGCATCGAGAACTTCTCGATGCCTACGGTACTTCAAAAGAAGCACTTGCAGATTACAGAGCCGTTTTTGAAGAACTAAAGAAATGCCGCAGAGAGCTGGATTCTCTTTCGCAAAACAGTGCCGAGAAGTTGCGCCTTTCGGAAATGCTCAAATATCAAATTGAAGATATTGATGCGATGAAACTCAAGGACGGGGAAGAAGAAGCACTTATCAAAGAACGCGACCGCCTCTCTAATCTCGAACGCATCAATAAGCAAACGAGCACAATTTGTCGCCTTTTGCGTGACTCCGAAAAGGGAAATGCCTATGACGTTATCCGTCGCGCGGAGACCGTACTCGCATCTTTGAATGGCCTCGTGGACGATGCCGATAAACTTTGTGAGCGTCTTTCCTTTGCCGCATCCGAAATTGAGGACGTTGCCGAAACGGTACGCTCCTATATGGATGATGACCGCGAGGATCCCACCGCACGCATCGACCGCATCGAAGGTCGCCTTGAGGGGATTGCAAAACTCAAGAGAAAATACGGTGCCGACGTTGCCGCAGTATTGGCTTTCCGTGCTGATGCCGCCGCTCGTTTGGATGCTTTGGAAACTTCTGACGAGCGTCTTGCAAAGTTGCAAAAACAGGTCGAGATGCTCACCCAAACAGCTAAAAAATACGCCGCTATCCTGCGTCAAAAACGCAAGAATGCCGCAAAAGAGATTGTTGGGCACGTTACAGAATCGCTCGCCTTCTTGGATATGCCAAAGGTTCGCTTTGAAATCGCTATCAATCCCTGCGAGCTCTGTGAGCACGGCAGTGATGATATTGAATTTTTGATTGCCACCAACCCCGGTGAGCCACTTTTGCCGCTTTCCAAAATCGCTTCGGGCGGTGAACTTTCCCGTATGATGCTCGCACTTCGCTCGGTTCTCAACGATCATGACGGCGTGGACACTGTTATTTTCGACGAGATCGATACCGGTGTATCAGGCAAAACATCTCGCAAAATCGGCATTAAGCTCAAAGAGACTGCCAAGAGCGGAACGCAAGTCCTTTGCGTTACACACTCTGCGCAGATTGCGTCTCTTGCCGATCATCACTATCGCATTACCAAACACGAGCGCGACGGCAGAGCCGAAACCGACGTTCAACTTTTGAACTCCGGCGAACGCGTGGATGAGATTGCGCGTATTCTCGGTAGCATTGAACCCACCGAGGCACAGCGCAATGCCGCTCGTGAAATGATAGAGGAATACAGATAATATGCAAAAAACAAACGCTATGCGGCGTCTCGATGCCGCAAAAATTCCGTATGAAGTGCTCGAATACGAGGTGGATGAAAACGACCTCTCGGGCATGCACATTGCCGAGCAACTTGGCTTTCCGCCCGAGCAAATGTTCAAAACCCTTGTAGCAAAAGGGGATAAAACAGGGCCGTTGGTCTTTTGTATTCCCGTAACCGAGGAGATTGATCTTCGTCGTGCTGCAAGCATTACTGGAAATAAGAAGATCGAAATGATTCACGTCAAGGACCTATTGGCGCTTACGGGTTACATTCGCGGTGGCGTTTCACCCATCGGAATGAAAAAGACCTTTCCCACATACATTCACGAAAGTGCCTTGCAGTTTGAACGCATTACTGTCAGCTCGGGCACACGCGGCGCGCAACTCCTTCTCCCACGTGCCGAACTTATACGTTTTTTAGGTGCAAAAACTGCCGATCTTGCCGCAAAATAATCGTTTTACCACTTGAAACTCAAAACAATTTGTTGTATAATATTACAGTTGATTAAAAATAGAAAGGATTTTCTATGCAAACCATTAAGTTACGCATTGCCGAAAAAATCGCATCTGCTGTTCTCACAATCAATGCAGAGGCAGAACTGAACGCACAAGACGTTGCCGCCATGCTTGAGTATCCGCCCGATAGCAATATGGGCGACTTGGCTTTCCCTTGCTTCAAGCTCAGCAAGGTTCTGCGCCGCTCTCCCGTGCAGATTGCCGCTGCTCTTACAGAACTCTTGAATGATTCTGCAATAGACACTGTTGAAGCAGTCAATGGGTATTTGAATATCAAAATCAGTAATACCTATCTTTCTCAAAATGTGATTCCCGAAATTCTTGACAAGAAAGAAAACTATGGTGCACAGGACTTCGGAAAGGGAAAGACCGTTGTTTTGGATTATTCCTCTCCCAATCTTGCAAAGCCCTTCCACATCGGCCACCTTGGAACAACCGTAATCGGTCACTCCATAAAAAAACTCCACGAGTTTGCAGGTTACCGTTGTGTTGGTATCAATTATATCGGTGACTGGGGTACACAGTTTGGCAAGCTGATTGTCGCATACAAAAAATGGGGTAACAAAGAAGAAGTTGAAAACGGTGGCGTTGACGCTTTGGTAGATTTGTATGTGCGCATCAACAATGCGATTTCCGGCAATGAGGAAATGGGAATCGTAGCCGATCCTTCGCTTGCTGACGAAGCAAGAGCCGAATTCCACAAAATGGAAATGGGCGACGAAGAAAATCTTGCTCTTTGGCGTTGGCTTGTAAAGCTCTCCATCAAAGCAAACGATAAGATTTACGATCAACTCGGCATTACCTTTGACAGCTACAAAGGCGAGAGTAGTTATACCGAGGATATGCCGGCACAAGTTGCAAAACTCAGGGAGATGGGACTCCTCAAAATAGATGACGGAGCATCCTTGGTTGATTTGAGTGAATACGGAATGCCGCCGTGCTTGATTTTGAAACGCGATGGTTCTTCTTTGTATCCTACCCGTGATATTGCTGCTGCTTATGATAGAAAGCAACTCTACGACTTTGATAAATGTATTTACGTTACAAGCACCCAACAAATTCTTCACTTTAAGCAATGGTATAAAGTTGTTGAATTGATGGGGTATGATTGGTATGATAAGCTTGTTCACGTTCCCTATGGTACTGTATCGATCAATGGAGCTAAATTGGCTACCAGAACAGGTAACGTTGTTCTTCTCAAAGACCTCTTTGAAGCGGCAGTCGACAAGGTAAGGGGAATTATGGAAGAAAAGAACCCCAATCTTGAAAATAAAGAAGCCGTTTCCGAAGCCATTGGTGTTGGTGCAATTGTCTTCTATTATCTTACAAATAACCGCATCAAGGACATCAACTTCAGCTTGGAAGAAGCACTCAGCTTTGAGGGCAATACCGGTCCTTACGTACAGTACACCTACGCACGCGCTTGCTCCGTATTGAACCGAGCAGGAGAGATTGGAGATGCTCCCGTGCAGATCACCACCGAGGAAGAAGCCACACTTGTCAAAACGCTTTGCCGCTTTGGTGAAAGAGTTTGCTCCGCCATCGCCGATTATGAGCCCAGCAACATCACTCGCTTCATTCTCGACGTTGCCGCAGCATTTAACCGTTTCTATCACAACTGCACCATTCTTGGTGCTGACGATCCCGCAGTACGCGCATCTCGCGTAACGTTGACCGAGGCAACCAAAATCGTTCTCGGCAACGCATTCGACCTCATTTGTCTTTCCAAGACAGAAAAGGTTTAATCAATTTTGTTTTCAATAATTATTTCTATATATCGAAAGGATGAATCATTATGTCCGGACATAGCAAATGGGCGAATATCAAGCACAAAAAAGAAAAGACCGATGCCGCAAAAGGTAAGATTTTTACCAAGATTGGCAAAGAAATCACCATAGCCGTTAAAGAAGGCGGCGGGGATCCCACCAACAACTCCAAACTGCGCGACCTGATTCAAAAGGCGAAGGCAAACAACGTTCCCAACGATAACATCGAGCGTTGCATTAAAAAGGCACTTGGTGGCGGCGGTGAGAGCTACGAAGAGGTTTCCTACGAGGGCTATGGTCCCGCAGGTGTTGCCGTTATCGTAACCGCTACCACCGACAACCGCAACCGTACCGCAGGTAACGTGCGTTCTTATTTCTCTAAATATCACGGCAATATGGGTCAAACCGGTTGCGTTGGTTACCTTTTCACCGACATCGGCGAAATCGTTATCAACAACGAGGATGGCGATATTGACGAAGATAAATTGATGGAGCAAGCACTCGAAGCAGGCGCCGCAGACTTTAAGGCAGAGGGAGATGTTTTCATCATCACCACTGAGCCCGACGACGTTTTCAACATTCAGGAAGATCTCCGAGCAGCCGGCTATGAGATTCTCTCCGCAGACAAGACCAAGCAAGCTTCCACCTCTGTCACACTTGAGAGTGAAGAGGATATCAAGTTTATGAATCTTCTCATTGATAAACTCGAAGAAGATGATGACGTAATGGATGTTTATCATAACTGGGAAAACTGCGACTGATTTTTAGAAAAAAGTTTCAAAAAACTATTGACAAACACTTTATTGTGTGGTATACTACACGTAATTTAGTAAAGGCGATGACGAAGAAGGTCGAGTAAGGGCGTCTACAGAGAGTCGGATAAGGTGTGAACCGATGACAAAATTACTCAAGACCCATCACTTCCGAGCCGGATGTTCGAAAGACTTTTGTCAAGTAGAATTTCCCGTGATTGCTGCGTCAAGGCATAGGAATTGTTCGATTCCAAGAGTGGCGACAATGTCGCAATTTGAGTGGTACCGCGAGTGTATTTCACACCCGTCACAAAGCAATGAGACGGGTGTTTTATTTTTTAACAAGGAGGAAACCAAAATGTCGAACTTATCATCAAACAAACTGCAAGAGGTTGCACTGCGTATTCGTGAAATGCGTGAAATTTTTGATTTCAGCATTGAAACTATGGCAGAAAAGACCGAGGTATCTGTTGATGAATATCTTCAATACGAAAGCGGAACGTTGGATTTTCCGTTTACATTCATTCATAAATGTTCTCTTGCGTTTGGAATCGGTATGACCGATTTGCTCGAAGGACGCAGTGCGCACCTTTCGTCCTACACGGTCACTCGCCGCGGTCAAGGACAGCAAACAGCAAAGGAAGACGGCATTGAAATTTCCAACTTGGCTCCCATGTTTCGTAAGAAGATTGCGGAACCGTATTGGGTTCGATATGAATATAACCCCGAATTGCAAAACCGTCCCATTCATTTAACCAAGCACTCCGGTCAGGAGTTTGATATGGTTATGAAAGGGAAGCTAAAGGTGCAAATCGGTGATAACGTTGAGTATCTTGAAGAAGGCGACAGCATTTATTACAACTCTTCAACACCTCACGGTATGATTGCCATTGATGGCGAGGATTGCCTTTTTGTTGCGGTTGTTCTGCCCGGTGAAGATCAAAAAGAGACGGTTATTCGAGATACACTTATCCCAATGCGCGCCCCCAAGCGCGACCTCGTTTGCGACCGCTTTATTTCAACTGTTGAATATGAAAACGGGCTGTTGCAAGCCATCGAGTTCCACAACGAAGACAAGTTCAATTTTGCCTTTGACGTAGTGGATGCAGTGGCACAAAAAGAGCCCGATAAGCTTGCTATGCTGCATATTTCCAAAGATATGACCGAGCGCCGCTTCACCTTTAACGATATGAAGCGCAAGTCGGCACAGTGTGCAAACTATTTCAAGTCTCTTGGTATCAAGAGAGGCGACCGCGTTATGCTTGTTCTCAAGCGCCATTATCAGTTCTGGTTTGCTATTCTCGGCTTGCATAAGCTTGGTGCTATTGTTATTCCGGCAACCAATCAGTTGCAAGCACACGATTTTGAATACCGTTTTGAAGCCGCAGATGTTAGTGCAATTATTTGTACTGCTGACGGTGACGTGGCACATCAAGTTGATCTTGCACAAGAAAAATGTCCGATGCTCAAAACCAAGGTTTTGGTCGGCGGTGAACGTGACGGTTGGAGAAACTTTGACGAAGAGTTCGAGCTTTACAGCGCGCACTTCTATCGCACCGAGGAAACGGCCTGTGGCGACGATTTGATGCTGATGTTCTTTACATCCGGCACCACAGGATATCCAAAAATTGCTGCACACAGTTACAAATATGCACTCGGTCACTTTATTACTGCCAAGCATTGGCACGGTGTGAGTGACGGAAGTCTCCACTTTACTATCTCCGAAACCGGCTGGGGCAAGGCACTTTGGGGCAAGCTCTACGGTCAATGGTTGTGCGAGGGCGCAGTCTTTACTTATGACTTTGATCGCTTTGATGCGGCAGTTATTTTGCCAATGTTTGCAAAATACAACATCACCACTTTCTGCGCACCTCCCACGATGCTTCGTATGATGATCAAGCAGGATATCTCCAAATACGACCTTTCTTCCATCAAGCACATGACTACCGCAGGAGAAGCTCTCAATCCCGAGGTTTACCGTCAATTCGAAAAAGCAACAGGACTTCAAATTATGGAAGGCTTCGGGCAGACCGAGCTGACACTTACCATCGCAAATCTTATTGGTGGCACACATAAGCTTGGCTCTATGGGTAAACCCGTTCCGCTTTACGACGTTGATATTGTTGACCCTGATGGCAATCCTGTCGCCGATGGTGAAGTTGGCGAAATTGTTGTTCGTACCGATAAAAAAGTACCTTGCGGGCTCTTTGCAGGTTACTATCGCAATGAGGAGAAGACAACCGAGGTTTGGCACGATGGTATGTACCATACCGGTGACACCGCGTGGAGAGACGAAGATGGCTTCTATTGGTACGTTGGTCGCGTAGATGACGTTATCAAGTCTTCCGGCTATCGCATTGGTCCCTTTGAGATTGAAAGCGTTATTATGGAACTTCCTTACGTTCTCGAGTGTGGCGTCTCTGCCGCACCCGACGAAGTCAGAGGTCAAGTTGTTAAGGCGTCCATTGTTCTTACAAAGGGAACCGAACCTACCGAAGAACTCAAAAAAGAAATTCAAAACTACGTTAAGGAGCACACCGCACCTTACAAATATCCCCGTATTGTTGTTTTCCGCGATGAACTTCCAAAAACCATCAGCGGCAAGATTCAACGTAACAAGCTTTGATAAGACATTCTTATAATAAATATTGGAAATATTATAAAAGCTATTGACAAATAACCAAAAGTGTGATACAATCTTAATAATTTAGAAAGGCACTGACGAAGAGGGTGCCGACAAATCGGTTTTCGCAGAGAAATGGCGGGTGGTGCGAGCCATAAAATCGTGTCGGTATTTGTAGCTTCCGAGCCGAAGGGAAGAACGAGCGAGTGCTCCATTAGAACCCTTCCGTGATTGCTGCGTGAATGCATAGGACTTGTCAGAGTCCGATGAGCGGCGCTTTTATTAAGGCGCAATTTGAGTGGTACCGCGGGTTAAGTTTACATCCCGTCTCAAAGGTTTCTTTGAGACGGGTTTTATTTTTATTTCGGAGGTTTTACGATGGAAACTAAGACTAATACCAAACTTCTTGAAATCGGCGCTCGTATCCGAGAGATGAGAGAAATCATCGGATATACTATTGAAGAAATGGCGTCTCTGACCGACACTACCGCTGAAGAATACAGCGACTATGAAGCCGGTCTTGTTGACTTTCCCTTTACTTTCATACATAAGTGCGCGCTCGCTTTTGGCCTTGAGATCACTGATATTCTTGAAGG
>JAZSFM010000074.1:0-4047 GCA_045532215.1 Eubacteriales bacterium
ATTCACGATATTGGCAAAAACATTGTCAAACTACTGCTCGAAAACTACGGTTTTACCGTAACCGACCTTGGCAGAGATGTTTCTCCCGAAGCCGTTGTGAGCGAAGTTGTCCGTTTGCACGCACCTATCGTTGGTTTGAGCGCTTTGATGACTACCACCGTGCCCGCGATGGAGGAGACCATCCGCCAGCTCCGCACCACCGCACCGTGGTGTAAAATCGTTGTTGGCGGTGCCGTAATGACACAAGAGTACGCAGATAGCATCGGCGCAGACTGCTACGCAAAGGATGCCATGGAGACCGTCCGCTATGCCGAAGCAATCAAGGAAACGCTTGATTGAGGAAAGGAAACAATTTTATGAATTTACAATCTGAATCCGTACCTCAAAAGCTTGATGCAAATCGGTTTTATAATCTTTTCAATCCTTGCGCATTCCGTAGTATCATTATTTATAACGCAATTTTATTGATTGCTTTGGTGTATCGACATTTTGCCGGCGGAGGCTCCGTCTTGGTTGCTCTATTCACTGTGGTTATTGTGAATGTATTTTTGATACCGGAAATTTTGTTGCATTTTCCAAAGAGTATTGTAATCAGCGAAGATAGGCTTGAATTTGACGATTATGTTTCTATGAGACCTCGCCTTCGCGGCGGCAAAGGATTTTTCTGGCTGAAGGTTTCTTATTCTGTGTCGGATATTCAAAATGTAGAATTTCATCAAGGCAAAATGGAAAAGAAGCTTGGTATCGGGCATCTCTCTTTTTCCGGCAAAGCCGTTTTTAGGGCAAAAAGAGATGTTGACAGAATCAAGGAAAAGAATTTTTTTGTTATTTACGGTATTAAAGAGTCTGATTTTTTAGAAAGCGAGCATTTATTGAGATAAAACAAAAAATAGCGGTGAATGGAGGTGATAAGGTGAAAAGAAATGTCGCAAGGTTGTTGATTTTTCTTGCTTGTGTCGTATTTGTCTTCACTTCTTGTACTTCCAAAGCAATGAGCGACCAAGCCCTCTGCCGCATCTATTTTTTGGATGTCGGGCAAGGGGACTGCACGCTCATTCGCACAAGAGAGGGCGATATTCTTATTGATGCAGGTCCCGAAGCGGCACAAGATGCCCTTTGCCTGCGCCTGAAACAACTCGGTGTCAAAGAGATTGCTTTGGCGGTTTTTACACATCCCGACGAAGACCACGTCGGTGGTGCCGATGGTGTTCTTGGGCAAATTCCTGTTGAGGAAGTTTGGCTCCCTGTGCGCGAGATGGATAACCCATCGGCTGCACGTATGGAGCAGGCAATTGCAGATAGCGGTGCCACGCGCAAAAACGTCAAAGCAGGCGAGCGCATCATTCTTGGCGATGTTGTAATCATCGCGCTCGCCCCCCTTGGAGATGCGAGCAATGACCCCAACGATAGCAGTATTGTTTTGCGTGTCACTTGTGGTGATGTTGGCATGCTCTTTATGGGTGATGCGAGTGTTAAAGTGGAAAAGAAGCTGATGGAAAGTTACGCTGCAGGACACATTTCGGCAGACCTTTACAAGGTTGGTCATCACGGTTCTTCCACATCTAATACCGAAGCATTTTTGAATGTTGTAAAACCCAAATATGCAGTGATTTGTTCTTCTATCGACAATTCCTACGGCCATCCACACGGTGTTGTGATAGAGCGCTTGCAAAATATCGGTGCTACCGTTTTGATGACGGCAACCGATAGGGAAGTCGTCTTGGAATGTAACCAAAGTGCCATTTGGCACATCACAAAAAAAGGAGAAAAACAATGAAAGTTTTGATTACAGGTGGCTCACGCGGCATTGGTGAGGCGTGCGTGCGCGCCTTTTGCCAACAGGGAGATAGCGTAGCATTTTTGTATCGCTCCAACCACGAGCGCGCAAAAAAACTTGCCGAAGAGACGGGAGCCATTGCCATCGCAGCCGACGTATCGGATGCGGAAAGTGCAACCGCCGCTACCAAGGAGGCCATCGAACGCCTTGGCGGCATTGACGTGCTCGTCAACAACGCAGGCATCTCGCAAATCAAACTCTTTAACGATATTACCGATGAAGATTGGCGCAAAATGCTCGACACCAACCTCTCGGGTGCGTTTTACACCTGTCGCGAGGCATCTCGCACAATGATTGCACAGCACTGCGGCAGAATCATCAATATTGGCTCTATGTGGGGCAAAACAGGTGCTTCCTGCGAGGTACACTATTCGGCATCCAAAGCAGGTCTGCGCGGACTTACTATGGCACTTGCCAAGGAGCTCGGACCCTCAAACATCACTGTCAACTGCGTCGAACCCGGTGTGATTGACACCGAAATGAACGCATCTCTTGACGATGACATCCGCTTGGAACTTTGCGATAGCACCCCTCTGTGCCGCATTGGTCGTGCCCACGAGGTTGCCGCTGTTGTTTGTTTCCTCGCATCCGAGGGCGCATCCTTCGTCACAGGACAGATCATTGGTGTGGATGGCGGCTTTGCCATCTAATTGAGAGGAACATAATATGAAAAAGTTTTTGAAGATTGCTCTTATCCTGTTGCTTGTGTGTGCGCTCATAGTCGGTTTGGTTGTTGTGTGGGAGTATCAAAGCGGATGGATATTTGCATTTTTTCGCAGATATAAATCGCACGAGCCGCTGGCACTCACACCTGCAGAATTCTTTGATAGAACCGAGACCAAAACAACGGCCGAATGGTTGCGGGATGAACGTGTAACCGAGAGCAAAACACTGATGCTGGTCAATCTCGACCACCCACTCCCCGAGGGCTACACAGCCGATCTCGAGGAATACAACGGTGCCAAGATGCACCCTTTGATGGTTGAAAACTACATCGCTCTGCGCGATGCCGTGCAGGAGAAAACCGGTGTTCGCATCTACGTTTCCAGCGATTTCCGCACAGCCGAAAAACAAGCCGAACTCCTTGAGTATTACGGCCCCGACCGAGCCGCACCCGTGGGATGTAGTGAACACGAGGCAGGTCTATCCCTCGATGTTTACGCACCTGAGCATAGTAGTTACGACTTTTTGCGCTCACCTGCAGGTAGAACAGTTAATCGCATTTGTCACGAATACGGCTTTATCATCCGCTACGAGGTGGATAAAACCGATGTCACCGGTTTTGACTATGAACCTTGGCATCTACGCTACGTTGGTGCACCGCACGCCGAGCTTATCGCCAAGAGCGGTCTTGCTTACGAGGAATACATCAACGCACTCACCCCCGAAACTTGGTACGCGTACGAGAACTACCGTATTCTTCGTACCAATAATGTCGAAGAACTCACGCTCCCCACATTCTTTACGTCTTGTCACATCTCACCCGATAACACAGGATATTACATCGTAACTATAGAATTATAAATTCCATAGCAAAACAACCTTCTGAGCGGATAGGGTCTTGGCGGGTCTCGCTGCGGCTCGGTCCCGTTCGCGTTCTGACAGTCCACTGGACTGTCATTCATTGCGCTCACGCCGCTTCGCTACCTAGGAGCTTGCGATAGCACGAGCGAGCCTTGCGCTCGCGTCGACTGTCTATCTGTACACTAACGATTTTATTTTTGCCCCTTGTTAGAGGTTTCTTGGAAGGGGTGTGGGGGAACCCTTCTTTGCAAGAAGGTTCCCCCACAATATATAATAATGTAAAAAACTTTTCAAAAACCTATTGACAAACCCTTGCAAAATATGCTATAATAATATGCCGCATGAAAAAGGCTCTTTTAAGTGCGCTCAAAAACGCCGCCTTTATATCAGCGAGTCTATCAGAAAGAGAGGTGCTTTTCGTGTTTGCAATTATCGAAACCGGCGGAAAGCAGTACAAAGTAATCGAGCAAGACATTATTTTTGTTGAAAAGCTCGACGTTAACGAAGGAGACGAAATCGTCTTTGACAGCGTTAAGGCATTGTCCACTGACAAGGGCTTTGTAGCTGGTGCTCCCAACGTAGCTGGCGCTAAGGTTACTGCCAAGGTTCTTAAGAACGGCAAGAACAAGAAGATCTACGTTATGAAGTACAAGTCCAAGAAGAACGAAAAGAAGAAGATCGGTCAC
>JAZSFM010000053.1:0-7427 GCA_045532215.1 Eubacteriales bacterium
CCATAATTAAAGCCGAGGATCTTTCCGAGGATATGGCACTCTGGCAGAAGATCGCCAATACCGACGTAGTGAATGATATCTACAAAATGTATGATTACGTCAACTTCCTGTGTGCTTGGAATACTTATTTCGTCAATAGCTATACAGACGAAAACGGTGTAACTCAACCGGGATATTTTCTGTATGCAAGCGATGCAGAAAACTTTATCTATAAAGACGGCGCGCAATACAATTACGGCTATAAGGAGGGATACTTTGACTCTATTGTAGCCGAGATTGAGGCGGTAGATAAAACCGCATTCGCGGATCTCGTTGCCAACGTGCGTAAGGCGGAAGCACTTGCAAAAAAGGCGCTCGGTGAGCTTGAAAACAAAAACTACACTTCCGAATACAAATACGTAGAAAAGTTTGGCAAAGAGGATTGGGTATTCACGCTGAACAAAGGGGAAGAGCTTACGGCTGAAATGCAGGAGATCTATATGGAGTTTTCGAATTGGCTCGGAAGCTGGGAAATGTAATATTTGATTAGGAGAAACAACAATATGAAAATTGCAGTTACTTACGAAAACGGACAGATCTTTCAACATTTCGGTCACACGGAGCAGTTCAAGGTCTATGAAATTGAGGATAATACGATCATATCCTCTGAAGTAATTGATACCAACGGACAGGGGCACGGTGCCTTAGCAGGTCTGTTAAAAACACTCGGAGCAGACGTTCTTATCTGCGGTGGCATCGGAGGCGGTGCACAGATGGCACTTGCCGATGCGGGTATCAAACTCTACGGCGGTGTCAGCGGTTCTTGCGATGCAGCGGTCGAGGCGTATCTTACGAACAATCTCGGCTATAACCCCAACGTCAAGTGCGATCACCATGATCATGAGCACGAAGAAGGAGGGCATAATTGTGGAGATCACGGCTGCGGTTCGCATAACTGCGGTGGTCATAGTGGCCATTAAATAAACAAGTCGTCAAGACAATGCACAATTGCTACTTTCGGTAGTTCATTGTATTAACGAGTGTGTTATTACACAAAACCAACACCGTGGGTGTGCGTAGCACACCCACGGTGTTGGTTTTGTGTAGTGATATTATTTGAACCCTCGAAAAATGTAAATTCGTTTTACATTTTGCAGAGCGTGCGTAGAAAAATACAAAATTTCCGTGTTTATGGCGTATGCTTGGGTTCGAATCCCTCTCTCTTCGCCACACAAAGGAACCCAAGAGGGGGCTTTTTTGTGTAGCGGAGAGAGTTAAATTGTTGTTCTGTTCTTTCAAACCAAATAAATCTTAAAAAAATCCTCAAAACTATTGCAATTTAATTGGAAATATGATATAATTTGGATAGTTCCGATTTTCGGGATGCTTCAAACGCCCAAAATTCGACGCTTGAGGAGGTAGAGCGATGCCAAGACTTAAAAAAGAAAGTCCCACACGTTTAGCAATTATTCAGGTGGCAATCGATTTGTTTTTTGAAAAAGGATACTCTCAAACCACGGCGGCAGCCGTCTGCCGCAGAGCCGACATCGGCACAGGAAACCTGACTTTTTATTTTCCAACCAAAGAGCACATCCTTGATGTTCTTGTCACAATGATGTGCGATTATCAATGGAAGTTAATAGAAGAAGCAACCGATGAGGGCAAAAGCTCGCTCTTGTGCTATTGTCTTGAACTTGCAACCATGGCGGCCATCAGCGAGGAAGTTCCGCAAATGCACGATTTTTACGTCTCTGCCTATTCGCATCCAATCACGCTCGAAAATATCCGCGCCAACGATGTGCAAAAGATGAAGCAGGTGTTTGGCGAGTTCTGTCCCGATTGGACGGAGGAGCAGTTTATTGAGGCAGAGGCCATTGTCTCGGGAATTGAGTATGCCACCATGATGACTACCGCACATTCCGCATCCTTACCGGTTCGCGTAGAGGGCGCGCTCAATGCTGTTATGTTGCTTTTCGGAGTTCCCGAGGAACTTCGCAAAATGAAGGTACAAAAGGTGCTTGCAATGGATTATCGTGCCATCGGTCGCCGTGTGTTCGCTGATTTCAAGCAATACGTCAGCGATGCCAACGAAAAAGCCATAGAGGACTTTTTGCAGACTTACCACATAAAAAGAGAAGAAGAAACCGAAAAGCACCCCTGAGGGTGCTTTTCTCATTTTGTGAAAGAATTTGAGAAAATTCTATTGCAATTTGTCACTGAATATGTTATAATAACACCATCAAACACAAGGAGACAACCATGAAAACCGAAAGAAATATTCTCATTGCTTTCATTCTCAATTTTACTTTTTCGATTTTTGAATTTGTAGGCGGCTTTTTTACGGGTAGCGTTGCTATCGTCTCGGATGCCGTGCACGATATTGGAGATGCCGCCAGCATCGGTATTTCTTATTTTCTTGAAAAGAAGAGCAAAAAGCAACCCGACGAGCATTACACTTACGGTTACACGCGCTATTCGGTAATTGGTAGTGTGTTGACCACGCTCATCCTTTTGGTGGGCTCGGTTCTTGTCATTTACAACGCGATCGCGCGCATCATCAACCCCACACCCATCAACTACGATGGAATGATTATCTTCGCCATTGTTGGCGCGGTAGTCAACTTCCTCGCGGCGTTCTTTACAAGGGAAGGGGACTCGCTCAACCAAAAGGCGGTCAATCTGCACATGCTCGAGGACGTCCTCGGCTGGCTCGTAGTCCTCGTTGGCGCAGTTGTCATGCGCTTTACCGATATTTCTATCATCGATCCGCTTATGTCCATCGGTGTTGCGGCGTTTATCTTTGTCAATGCTATTCGTAATTTGAAGGAAGCCCTTGATCTCTTCCTCGAAAAAACGCCCCACGGCATCGACGTTCACGAAATCTGCGAGCACCTCTCTCATATCGAAGGCGTGCAGGATGTTCACCACGTCCATGTTTGGAGTATGGATGGGCACAACAACTACGCAACACTTCACGTAGTAGCAGAGGGGGATGCACACCACATCAAAGAAGCCGTGCGCGAGGAGCTTGCGGAGCACGGCATTGCCCACGCAACCCTTGAGCTTGAAGCTCCCGGCGAGCATTGCCACGAGCACAACTGCACCGTCCACCACACCGAGGGCGGACACGGACATCATCATCACGGGCATCATCACCATCATCATTAAAACAAAAAAGACTCTATCACACGATAGAGTCTTTTTTATTTACCATGCAACCACCCACTGCGCAAACAGCATTACAAGCGGGAGCGTTGCGGTGGAGAGGATAGAAGTCATTCCCACCGTTTGGGAGGCGTAACCGGGTTCGATGTCGTGCAGCTCGGCAAGCATCGTCACCATTGCGGCGCTCGGCACACCTGCCATTGCTGTGACGAGCAAAACATAGGTGTCATTCAATCCCACAACCTTTGCCAAAAGGCAGAGAACGATGGGGAAAACAATCAATTTAATACCCGAATGCAGATACAAGCGCGCGTTTTTGAACATATCCGAGAGCGGCATGGTTGCTAGCAGTGCACCCGTTACAAGCACCGAGATGGGCGTGCAGAGTGAGCCGAGATAGTTGAAAAACTGCGAGAGTGCATCATATGCAGGTGCAAGTACAGAGCCCTCTGCGGGAACGATATAGGGTTGCAACAAAAATAGCAAAATACCAATTGCGCAGGGAACTGTGCCATAGTTGATAAAAATCTTCTTGGGTGTGAGCTTAATATCATCACGCTCGCGGGCAAGTATCATAATGCCCCAGGTCCAAAGAAAGAGATTGAAGATGACCACGTAAAACGCGCCCATAAAGCTACCAATGCCGCCCCCGAAAATCGAATCGAGAATAGGGAAGCCGATAAAGCCGGCATTGGCAAATACAAGCGAGAACTCAAACACCTTTGCGCGGTCAAAGTTCCCCTTTTTCATCGGTCGGCAAATTAGGAACGCCATTGCCGCCATCAGGATGTGCATTACAAGACTGATGAGAAGCACCTGCCAAGCAGTTGTCAAATTTTCGGCGGAGAATTTGACGTTGTTGAGCGCTCCGATGATCATCATCGGTTGCCCGATGGAAACGATCAAGCGCGAAAGCGCCTTGGATGCCTTGTCGTCAATGATCTTTGTTTTGCGGCAAATGTAGCCGCAGATCATGAGGAAGAACAGCGTGAGAATGATGGTAAGCAGGCGAGGGAAGAAGTCTAACATCGTGTCAATTTCCTCCAAGCTCGTCAAGCTTTGCCTTGATTGCTTGCATATCGCGCAGCATATCCTCGCGGCGGCGCGGATCGCGGAGCAGTGCCGCAGGGTGATAAACGGCGGTCATTAAATAATCACCCTTTTCAAACCACGTGCCATGCTCAACCGAGATCTTGAAATCGGGCTTGATGAGGCGCATTGCCGCGATGCGACCAAGACAAACAATGACCTTTGGCTGAATGAGACGAACCTGCTCACGCAAATAATCGATGCAAGCGTCTTCTTCTGCCGGCAGGGGATCGCGGTTCTTGGGAGGACGGCATTTGAGAATGTTTGCGATGTACACATCTTTGCGCTCGATATCAACGGCGTAAAGATATTTGTCAAGCAATTGACCGGCTCTGCCCACAAAGGGAGTACCCGTCAGGTCCTCCTGCTCACCGGGGGCTTCGCCTACAAACATCAAATCGGCATTGGGATTGCCTACACCAAACACCAATTTGGTGCGCGTTTCGCCCAAAGCGCAGCGCTGACAGTCGGCACAAGCGGCGCGGAGTTCTTCTAAATTTGCATATTTACAGGGTTCCATAAAAACCTCCATAAAAATCAATATTTTGCGGGGTAATCTACAATGCCTTCTCGCTCGGCGGCAGGACCTGTGCAGTGCAGGGTGTAGTCGCCGCTTTTGAGAACCGCCACAAGCTCTTGTTCCGTGCGAATGGCGGCGCTGGTGAGAATACCGCCCGTGCCGTACTGGTCGGGGTTGTGAAAATCACTGCCCGAGGTGCGAATGAGTCCGTAACGCTTTGCCCATTCATCAGCTATCTTGTTGCGACCGTCGTAGCTTGGTGTGCCGTTAAAGGTCTCCATACCGTCCAAAAGCTCCGGAGGGACGATTTGAATCTCGTTGCGGAAGGGGTGCGCCTGCACCACCAAAAGGCCGTTTTCACGTGCAAGGGGCGCAAAAGAGCGCAAATTCATCTTATGCAGATCGGGGTTTTCTCGCAAAAAGTCCTCGGTGATGCCGTAGATGAGATAATCGTTGACGCTTCCCTGAAAACGCAATTCGCAACCGATAATGACGTTGAGTCGATCTGCGGCGTGCTCGCGCATCAGGTAGTAGGGGTACATATAGTAATCCATTTTTTCGCGCCAGGTGCCGTTAAGGTTATCAATGATATAACGGGAGTAGTGATTGGTGATCACCAACGAGGAGTAGCCCTCGGCGATGAAACGGTCTGCCACCTCGGGGGCGGTGACGTGTCCGCAGGGGCTTACCTCGCTTGTGTGCGCGTGGAGTTCGGTTTTGAATTGCATTATTTTACCTCAATAATGGAGTCATCCCACATTTCAGGTGCTTTGTATCCAAGCAGATTGACTGTGGTGGCGGCTACGTTGGAAAGACCAAAGGAGCCGTCAAGCTTTACAGTGTAGTGTTCCTTTGCGCTTGTGTTATCGTAAACGATGCAGGGAACGGGATTGAGTGTGTGGCTGGTCTTTGCCTTGTAGTTGCCGTTCTTATCTGCCTTGGGCAGTCCGGACTTCTTGTCCATTTCATACATTTCGTCAGCGTTACCGTGGTCAGCAGTGATGAGGGCTACGCCACCGAGTGTATCGAGAACGGGCAGGATTCTGCCGAGTTGAAGGTCAAGTGCCTCCATCGAGCAGCGGGTTGCAGCCAAAGAGCCGGTATGACCAACCATATCGCCGTTGGGGAAGTTGACACGCAGATACTTATATTTTCCGCTCTTGAGGCACTCAAGGAGCTTGTCTGTGATCTCTGCACACTTCATCCAGGGGCGTTGCTCAAAGGGAACAACGTCAGAGGGAATCTCGATATAATCTTCGAGTTTTTCATCAAACTTGCCCGACTTGTTGCCGTTCCAGAAGTAGGTTACGTGACCGTATTTTTGGGTTTCAGAGATTGCGAGAACGGGAACACCCATAGCAGCAAGGTATTCACCCATGGTGTTGGTGATTTCAGGGGGAGATACGAGATATTTGTTGGGAATGTGCAGGTCGCCGTCGTACTCGAGCATACCTGCGTAAACAACGTTGGGAACGCGAACGCGGTCAAAGTTATCGAACTCGCCCTCTTTTGCATCAAACGCGCGGGAGATCTCGATGGAGCGGTCACCGCGGAAGTTGTAGAAGATCACGCTGTCGCCATCGTTGATAGTGCCAACGGGCTTGCCATCCTCGGCAATTACGAATGCGGGCAGGTCTTGGTCAATGACCTTGAGCTCATCGCGATAGGTCTGTACTGCCTTTGCGGCACAACAGAACTGACGGCCAAGACCGAGAACGTGCGTTTTCCAGCCGTCCTCAACCATCTTCCAGTTTGCCTCATAGCGGTCCATCGTAATGCTCATACGGCCGCCGCCGGATGCGATGCGCGCGTCAAATCCGTCGTCGTTTAGGGTTGCAAGGAAATCTTCAAAGGGAAGGATATAATCAAGAGCCGAGGTCTCGCCAACGTCACGACCGTCAAGAAGGATGTGAACGCGAACGGTGTGAACACCCTCAACCTTTGCTTGCTTGAGCATTGCCTTGAGGTGGTCGATGTGGGAGTGTACGTTACCGTCGGAGAAGAGACCGAGGAAGTGCAGGGTAGAGCCATTTGCCTTAACGTTGGCAATCAGCTCCTGCCAGGTAGCGGATGCAAACATCTTGCCCGACTCAATGGAGTTGGAAACCAGCTTTGCACCTTGTGCAAAAACTTGTCCCGCACCGAGAGCGTTGTGACCAACCTCACTGTTGCCCATATCATCGTCAGAAGGGAGGCCAACAGCGGTGCCGTGTGCCTTGAGAGTGACCATGGGGTAGTTCTTCATCAGTGCGTCAAGATTGGGGGTGTAAGCACCTGCAACAGCGTTGGAAACGGTATCGGGAGCAAGGCCGACGCCATCCATAACGATGGTGAGTACGGGACCTTGCACACCGTCAAAATTCTTCAATTTTTCAAGCTTTTTTGTCATTTTCAAAATCCTCCGATATTTGTCGGCTCAAAATAGCCATAATTCAACATTATATATTATACCGCAAAATAAAAAAAATGCAATAGATTTTGCACATCTTTTTTTATTGAAAATAAAAAAACGCTAAAAAATGTCCACGGAAATACCATTTTGAAAAGGCAAGTTTTTATAGCCAACATCGTAGGGGCGATTCACGAATCGCCCGGTTTTATCGTTATGTTGTATTTTTGAGGCGGGCGATTCGGGGATCGCCCCTACCATGTTGGCTATAAAAACTTGCCTTTT
>JAZSFM010000156.1:0-20221 GCA_045532215.1 Eubacteriales bacterium
CTTGTAGGGACCGGCGTCCTCGACGGTCCTAAAACGAAAAAATTATCGTTTGTAAAAATGATGATATGATATTCAAAAAAGTGTGTAGCCGTATTGAAAGCAAACCTCGTTTATTTCAGGACCGTCGAGGACGCCGGTCCCTACAAAAGGTTTGTATCGTAGGGGCGACCATTGGTCGCCCGCCAGACCACACGCAAATGCAAAACGGGCGATTCGTGAATCGCCCCTACGAAATCCGAATTCAAAAATTGCCCAATTTTGCGTTGGGACAAATGTGAGTTTTGAGCAAAACTCAAAAATATGTTTTACGGCAGTACGGTATAACATATCGAAAGGGGATTCCATGACAAAAAGCAAATTAAACATCATTCAAAATGAAAACAAAATTACGATCAAGAAAAAACCTGATGTTTCAAATTGTGTTATTTTCACAGGGATATTTCTTGCAGGAATTTTGCTTCCCATCATTTTTGGAGAATTAAGAGATGTTCCTTTGTTTTGGGTTGTATATGCGTTTTGCATGTTAGCAAACATTGCCCATTTTACATCGACATTCTTTGGGAAAGTCGTGGTTGACTCGGAAAAACGAGAAATCAACATATATAATCTGTGTAGAGAAACATACCGTTTTGATGAACTGAAAGAGCTGAAAAGTTTCTTCCAAGAAGGAGACTCGGACGGTGGAATGGACACTCACAAAGTGTTGTTTATCTTTACAAACGGGCATAAAAGCAAAATACAAACAACAAGTAAAGAACAAACCCAAGAACTCATTGATGTGTTGAAAGGGGTCATATTTCCGCAAAAGTGAGACTTTAAGGTATTACACCCCCCATTTTTGACCGATTTTTATAACTTTTGTCGTCTTGACCCACGTCGAGAGTGTCGTTTGTCTAACGAAAAAATCTAACTTTGTAGGGGGCGATGTCCTCGACGCCCCGCCGCCAACAAACGCTTTTTGCTTTGAAAATGGCTACATTCATTTTCGCTGGTGAATAGCAGTTTTGGAAGTATAAAAGTTGTAATTCTTCGGGACGTCGAGGACGTCGTCCCCTACAAAAGTTGTTTTACATCGTAGGGGCGATTCACGAATCGCCCGAAATAAACGTACTCCACAAAACAAACCATCCGAAAGGGGAGACAGAACATGGACGCGCCTTTGTTTTCAAATATTCCGGCTCTTGATGAAAATGTTGTGAAATCTGCAAAATTCACAAGAGTGGCATGCCCTGCAATGTGTCTGTTAATAGCGGTGCTTTGTGTTTCCTTGCTTTATGAGGAGCAACTCGATATAGAAACCGCGATTTTATTCCTAATTATGCCAATTTTCTTTATATTCGTTTTTGCAATGGCTTTTATAACCGCAGTTCGCATAAAGTGGAAACGTCTTTTGGTGTATAATGATAAGATCCTATTAAGGTCGGTGTGGTCAAAAAAAGAGCAGGAATTTAAGCTTGCTCCAAGTGATTACAAAATCAAAGTGAAAAAACATATCTTTCGCGGTGGCGCTGTGATACATCTTATCTTCATAGACAAAAATAACCGCCGACTATTTCGCTATACAGTTGATTATACAACACATTTGAGCAGATGGTTGAAATATGAATTGAAAAACATCGGCTGCGAAATTATCCATCCTAAAAACGAGTATTAAACGTTATTATCGAAAACGAACAATCAGCCACAAAAGCAACAAACAAAAAACATACTTTGTTTTGAGATTTCTTGGAAGGGGTGCGGGGAAACCCTTCTTAGCAAGAAGGTTTCCCCGCGTCCTTTCAAAAAGAACAAAGGAGACGCCACTATGAAAATTGCAAGCATTATGAATTTTGCGCGGCAGATTGATGAGCGTATGGAGGATAGTGAAAACATCCTCTTTAATGCCACACGTGCCGAGCTGGAGATGGTCAACGAGTTCGGTCTTGACAACACGTTTTTGCTCCAATATGACGTTCTTTGCGATCCGCGCTATGCGGAGCTCTTCCGCAAGAAGGGAACCGAGAAAACCGAGCTTGGCATTTGGTACGAGATCGTCGAGCCCCTGACCTCGGCCTGCGGACTCCCTTACAAGAGCGAGCGCGGCTGGCGTTGGGATTGGCACATCGTGCCCGGCTTTTCAATGGCGTACACCCCTCGCGAGCGCGAGATGCTCATTGACGAGGCGATGCGCAAATTCTGCGAGGTCTACGGTTATTATCCGCGTACTGTGGCAAGCTGGCTGATCGACACGCACACCGTTCGCTATCTTGCGGAGCACTACGACGTCGATGCCATTGCCATCTGTCGCGACCAAACCAACACCGATGCTTATACGCTTCACGGCGGATATTTCAATCAAGCATATTATCCTTGCAAAAACAATGTCTTTACTCCTGCACAAAGCGAGGGCGAGCAGGTGAATGTTCCCGTTTTCCGTTTGCTTGGCCCTTGCCCTATTCACAACTACGATAACAAAAAATACCTCACCCACGCTTGGGATGCGCGTCTGCATTGCGGTTGCTTCACCATGGAGCCCGTCGGCTCTGTCGGCGCCGCCCCCGAAAACGTGGATTGGTTCTTCAAAACATATTACAAGAACGAGGATCTCGGCTTCTCCTGGACGCAGATCGGGCAGGAGAACAGCTTTGGCTACACCGAATTTTTTCCGCAGCTGCGCATGCAGATCGAAAAGTTGACCGAGCAAAAGGACGTGCAAGTGATGAAGATGTGTGACGCGGGTGCGTGGTTCAAAAAGACCTATGCGAGCACGCCTGCTACCTCGGTCGTCGCGCTTGACAACTGGGATGTGGGAAGTGACGCACAATCGGTTTGGTACGATTGCCAAAGTTTTTCGGCCAATCTCTTCCGCTTTGAGCGGAGCATCTTTATTCGCTCGTGGCATCTGTTTGATGACCGCGTGCACGAGCATTACTTAAGTGAAAAATGCACCACGTTTGATGCGGTGTATGAAAATCTGCCGCTTGTCGATGCGCTTTTCTGGAATGACGGCGAGAATTACAAGAGCGGTATTCAAATCGACGGTGACGCAACCGCTTTTACGGTCGAGCGCTGTGGAGAGGACTACCTGGCGGTCAAATGGAAAGACTGCGAGGTGGTGTTCTTAACCGATCGCATCCGCGTCAGCGCGCCCGTTCTTCGTTTTTGGGCAAGCCGCGCAAAATGCTTGACAGCAGCAGAAAATCGCATAGAATACAACTACAAGGGAACTCCCTATACATTGGAGATCGTCGGTGCTGATGTCCACCAAGAAAGCGACCACATCTCTATAACACTAACAAGCGGTGTGTGTGAATTGATTCCGCACCGAGCAGAATCACTTTGATATGATCTTCATTGGATATATTTTTTACAGAAGGGTAGGAAAATACATCTATGATCAAAGTACAGGATTTAACCAAAATCTACAAAAGTAAAAATCGCGGCAACTGTATAGCACTCGACCATGTTTCTTTCACGCTCCCCGATAGCGGCATGGTGTTTGTACTTGGTAAAAGCGGCAGCGGTAAATCCACATTGCTCAACCTCTTGGGCGGACTTGATGGTTTTGAATCTGGCGAAATTTATTTCGAGGAAGAAAGACTTTCCAAATTTACAAAGTACGATTTTTACGATTATCGTTGCCGTCACATTGGTTTTGTGTTCCAAGATTTTCACCTATTGGAAGAACTCACGGTTGAAGAAAACATTGCCTTGGTGCTTGATTTAGAGAGTGCCGAGCACGGTGACTTGATTACAAACGCTCTCCAAAAGGTTGGTATGGAGCAGTATGCTTCTCGCTATCCGCGTGAGCTTTCGGGCGGACAAAAGCAACGTGTTGCTATGGCACGTGCCATTGTTAAAAATCCAGAGGCAATTCTTTGTGATGAACCCACGGGCAACTTGGATGCCGATAACTCTCGCCAAATTCTCAATCTGCTCAAAGAGTTTTCCAAAACAAAGTTGGTTATTATTGTGTCTCATAATATCCCCGATGCAGAGAACTATGCCGATCGTATTTTGGAACTGCGCGACGGTCAAATAATCCGCGATGAGGTTCGTCGCGACGGTTATTCCAATGCATTTACAATCGATGAGGAGGGGGCCTTGACCTTGCCTTACAATAGGACTCTTTCCGGTGAGCAGATCGACAAAATGGTCGAGGGCATTCGCTCGGGAGAAGTGAAAAAGGTTGTTCAAAACGATGACGGTTTCCTCGCGATTGACTCCAAGAATATGGCGCTGCGTGGTCGCCCCTACGCACGTCGTAATTCGGGTATGTCTCTCAAAAAGACGTTGTTCTTAACTCGCACAATGATGCGCGGCAAGTTTATGCGCTTTCTTGTGGCAGCTATTACGGCGACCTTGATTGTTTCTTGCTTTGCCGTTTTCCAATCTTTCTTGAATTACAACGTCAACACATCGCTCTCGAAACCTATGATTTCGAGAAATTTCCCGGTTATTGCCTATCAAAAAGCGAGCATCAGCGGAACGAATATGTTGAGTACAGACAGTCTTATTTACATCAACCAAGAGGATTTGGATGCTTTTGCTAACACAAAATACGGCGATAGCATGCACATTTTATACGACCATACATTGCTGATTTCGGCTGATGCGAGTGATACAATTGCTCAAAAGCGCAATCGCAACTCTGTTGACAACGTCGCCAATTTTTACGTTTCCGAAACGTACGGTGTTCTTGCCTGTACTCCCGAATATTTGGCAAATGTAGTGGGAGGCGGTAAAACTCCCCAAGTGTTGGCAGGAGACATTAGCCAACCCAACAAAGGCATTATTATCACCGACTACGTAGCCGACGGTATTATCAGCGCGAACCCCACGCGTTACCCTGACTATGCATCTATTATTGGTGCTTATTATAATCCCAGCGGCTATGGTTACGGAAAAATCGATGCCATTGTCAAGACCGATTATATGGAACGGTATGGCGACCTCAAAGAGCGCATACAAGAAATGCGCCAAAACAGCGATTCGAAGGGCTTGCAAGCGCTGAAGGGCTCCGAGGAGTTCTTAATATTTGCCGAATATGTGGAAATGGTTTACGGTTTATCCTATACGTTCTCCGATGATTATGTTGCCGACACTGCTACCTCTATCGACTTTGGCGTGGTTTCTTATCCCGGAAAAATAAAGGTTACTCTCAATGATGTTAACTTTACCCCGGGGATTGCACCTCAAATTATTCATGCATCTCATTATCCCAACAGAGAACTGCAAAAAAATGAGATTGTGCTTGGTAAAACTCTCTACAACAGTATTTTGGCGGCAACCGGTCAAGGAATTGCGGGAGCAGAGTTTACACCTACCGAAATTACATTTACGTACTATTCTCGCAACGGTAAAAAGATTGGTGAGCGTACCTATACAGTGGTCGAATTAACCACACTTACAACCGGTATGTACATGAATACCGAGGATTACTTGGATACAAGACAGTTTACCATTCAGCCCTATGCAATTTATGTTGATGACGTGCGTGCGGCAACTGTATTCGATAGCATTGCCGATGAGCGTAATTTTGTTGTTAGAAATGTAGAAAACGGAATGGCTACAAAACTTTACCGTCTTATCATCACGTTTTCCGATTTGTTCCGTCTGTTTGAAGCATTCTTGCTTGCCATTTGTGTAATTTATCTTTGTGCATTTGGCTCGAATGTGATTCAAAGACACAAATATCAAGTTGGTATTATCAAGTCTTTGGGCGGCAAAACCATTCAAATCGCAAGCATCTTTTTGGCACAACCCCTGGTAGTTGGCGCGCTCATCGTTGCGCTTTCCGGTCTTGGTATTTGGGGCGCGACCTCGGTTGCAAACGCTATTTTGCTCAATTCTATGCAAACGCACATGGAGCTGGAGATCCGACTCTTTGAGATCATCGAATTTTATCCGTATCTGGCGGTCATCGACCTTGCATTGGTCGTTATCCTGACAATGATATCGGCACTTGCACCTGTTTGGGCAATTCACAATATCAAGCCCATCAACATTATCAAGGCAAAAGAGTAAACACAATATGGGGTGTCGTTATCGGCATCCCATTCAACCAATTATTTTGATAACGCTATGAAAAAGACAAAATTAACTACCATTCCAACCGATATTCCCGAGCGGTTGTTGCCGCTCCTTTCGGGGGCGCCTGTTTGGGATAGCAGCTGCTCTCCCGAGGCACGTGTGCTTTTTATTGAACGCGAGGGCGGACTTTATCTCAAATCTGCCGCAGAGGGAATGCTTGCTCGTGAAGCGGCTATGACGCGCTTTTTCCACGCGCGTGGAGTGGGCACAGAGGTTCTTGATTACTTCACCGAGGGCGGCAAGGATTGGCTCCTGACCGTAGCAGTTAAGGGTGAGGATTTGACACATGAATTCTATACAAGTGATCCAAAGCGACTTTGCGATACCTTTGCCGAAAGATTGCGCTTGCTACACGAATGTGACGTGACGGAATGTCCCGTACCGAATCACACCGCCGAATACCTTGCACGTGCCGAGCAAAACTATCGCACTGGTAATTACGATACATCACTTTTCCCCGATAACTGGGGCTATACATCTGCCGAAGAAGCGTGGTCTGTGTTGGAGAGAAACGGACACCTGCTCGAAACGAACACACTCCTGCACGGTGACTACTGCCTGCCAAACGTGATTTATGACGGTTGGGAGTTCAGCAAATTTATTGACGTGGATAGCGGCGGCGTAGGAGACCGTCACGTAGACTTATTTTGGGGCGCTTGGACGCTTTCCTTCAACCTGCACACCGATGCCTACCGCGACCGCTTTTTTGACGCCTACGGGCGCGACCGCGTAGACGAGGAAAAGCTCCGCATCATCGCCGCGGCAGAGGTGTTTGGGTAACTCTTTATAAAAGGAGAAAATTATGAATATCAGAAGAGCCGACGAGCGTGATATTTCGGGCATCAACAAGCTGCTGTATCAGGTGCACCGCATTCACGCCGAGGGACGCCCCGACATCTTTCGTCTGGGCAACAAAAAATACAATGACGAGGAGCTTTGCGCTATCCTCGCGTGCGACACCACGCCTATTTTTGTGGCGGTGGATAACGCAGAAAAGGTGCTCGGTTATGCGTTCTGCATCTATCAAGAAACCAAAGGGAACCCCTCGCTGATGGACCGCAAAACCGTTTACATCGACGATCTTTGCGTAGATGCCACCGAGCGCGGTCAGCACATCGGCACAGCGCTCTACGACTACGTCAAAGACGAGGCAAAAAAAGAGGGCTGCTCTGCCGTCACCCTCAACGTTTGGTGCCTCAACGAGGGCGCTATGCGCTTCTACGAAAAGTGCGGCATGAAGCCGTTGAAAGTTGTGATGGAGGATACCCTCTAAATTCCTGCTCGGCTACCGCGCCAAAGGGTTTATCGAAAAGAATTTTCTTTCATCGGAAAAGGATACATAAAATCCATCTGTTTGGTTGAAAAAAGGTAGTAGGGCGGGGGCTTGTCTCCCGCCGTATTTTTGTGTCTCCCAAACCGCCCCAAATAATACATCTTGTTTCCCATTTCTTTCAAAAACACAATATCTTGTGAAATTGTATAAAAAATAACAATCATTTTTTGTCATTTCCCGTTGACAAAACAAGTAAGTAATGATATAATAAAAGGCAGAGAATAACGTTCCCGTGTGACTGACGGAAATTGTGGATTTTTACCACGTGGAGCCGGGAATTTGAACGCCGACCGTCTGGGCAGTTTTGCACGCAACAAAACTGTCCTTTTGTTGTCCGTGGATATCAATTTGAGCGAGAAAGAGAGGGATGAATGATGGCAAATTTTGCAAAAGCATGGGTAGGTTTTAACCTTGGAGATTGGTGCGAACGCATCGACGTCAGAGATTTTATTCAAAAGAACTATACACCCTATGAGGGGGACGAGAGCTTTTTGGTAGCCCCCACCGCACGCACGCGCCGCTTGATGGCAAAACTTGATGAAAAACTGAAAGAAGAGAGAGACAACGGTGGCGTCATTGGCATCGATACCGAAACGGTCACCTCTCTTACCGCATATCCTGCGGCTTATCTTGATAAAGAGGACGAATTAATTGTGGGCTTGCAAACAGGTGCACCCTTGGTTCGCTCTGTCAACCCCTTTGGCGGCATCCGCATGGCAAGAAGCGCCTGCAAGGCGTATGGAACAGAGCTTTCCGACGAAATCGAAAAAGCATTCCAATTCCGCACCACGCACAACGATGGCGTCTTCCGCGTTTACACCGATACCATGCGCGCTATGCGTCACACGGGCATTCTTACAGGACTCCCCGACGCTTACGGTCGCGGTCGCATCATCGGCGACTACCGTCGTATTGCGCTCTACGGTATTGATTTTTTGATTGAGGAAAAGAAAAAAGACAAGCAGGAGCTTGGCAAAAAGGGTATGACCGAGGAGACTATGCGCCTCTCGGAAGAACTCTACAAGCAAATTGAATTCTTGAACAAACTCAAAGAAATGGCGGCGCTCTACGGCTGTGATATTTCTCGCTCTGCCGAGAACGCGCAAGAGGCCATCCAATGGGTTTATTTTGGCTACCTTGCCGCAAACAAGGAGCAAAACGGTGCGGCAATGTCGCTTGGCCGTGTAGGCACCTTCCTTGATATTTATATTGAAAGAGACATTCAAAACGGTATCCTGACCGAAGAAGGCGCACAGGAGTTGATCGACCAATTCGTTATGAAGTTGCGAATGATTCGCCATTTGCGCACGCCCGAGTATAACGAGCTCTTTGGTGGCGACCCGATGTGGATCACCGAGGCAGTTGGTGGCGTTGGCGAGGACGGCAGACCGCTTGTCACCAAGAATGCCTACCGTTTTCTGCACACGCTCTACAACCTCGGCTCTGCTCCCGAGCCCAACCTTACGGTTCTGTGGTCGAACAAGCTGCCCGAGCCCTTTAAGCGCTACTGTGCGCGCGTTTCCATCGACACTGACTCCATTCAATATGAGAGCGACGATTTGATGCGCCCCCGCTATGGCGATGATTATGCCATTGCTTGTTGCGTGAGCGCGATGAAGGTTGGCAAACAAATGCAGTTCTTTGGCGCGCGTTGTAACCTTCCAAAAATTCTTCTTATGGCGCTCAATGGCGGCCGTGAAGAAAAATATGATATGCAAATCGGTCCCGAAATGCCTGTTCTTGATGACGAGATTTTGGACTACGATAAGGTGCGTCAACGCCTTGACTTCTATATGAAGTGGCTGGCAGGTGAATACGTCAACACGATGAACGTCATTCACTATATGCACGATAAATATGCTTACGAAAAGACCCAGCTCGCCCTGCACGATACAGACGTGGAACGCTTGATGGCGTTTGGTGCGGCAGGACTTTCGGTCATTGCCGACAGTCTTTCCGCTATCAAGTTCGCCAAGGTTCGTCCCATTCGCGACGAGCGCGGACTCATCAGTGATTTTGAGGTCGAGGGAGATTTCCCGAAATTCGGTAACGATGACGGACGCGTAGACTCGATTGCTGAAGAATTGCTTGATAAATTCATTGCCTATTTGCGCGAAACACCCACATACCGCGGTGCTATTCACACCCTGTCTGTTCTCACCATTACCAGCAACGTCGTTTACGGCAAAAAGACGGGCGCAACTCCCGATGGACGCCGTGCCGGCGAGCCCTTTGCTCCCGGTGCCAACCCGATGCACAACCGCGAGACCTGCGGTGCTTTGGCATCTCTTTCGTCGGTTGCAAAACTTTCTTATGATTCTTGTCGCGACGGCATTTCCAATACCTTCTCCATTGTTCCCGAAGCACTTGGCAAAACTTATGAGGATCGCATTGATAATCTTGTCGATATTCTCGGCGGTTACTTTGATCGAAACGCACACCACATCAATGTCAACGTTCTCAACCGTCAAAAACTGATAGATGCTATGGAAAATCCCGAACTGTATCCCAATTTGACCATTCGTGTATCGGGCTATGCCGTTAACTTCCACAAGCTCTCTCGCGAGCAGCAAAAAGAGGTTATCAGCCGCACCTTCCACGAAGCGATGTAACCAATGAGAGGTTACGTACACAGTTTACAATCCCTTGGCACGGTCGACGGACCGGGCGTGCGCTCGGTCGTCTTCCTGTCGGGGTGTCCGTTGCGGTGCGTCTACTGCCACAACCCAGACACGTGGGAGCGGCAAGAGAGTCAGCTCACCGATGCGGAGGAACTTGCCTGTCGCCTTTTGCGATTTTATTCCTTTATCAAAAACGGCGGCGTGACCTTTTCGGGCGGTGAGCCGCTCTCCCAAGCGGAGTTTGTTACCGAGGTGGCAGAACGCCTCAAACAAGAGGGATTGCACATTGCAATCGATACCTGCGGAGTGCCGCTGACGCCTGCCACCGAGCGCTTGCTCGCGGTTGCGGATATGTTCCTGTTGGACATTAAAATGACCACGGAAGAGGACTATAAACGCTATACGGGCGGAAGTTTGGCATCGACGATGGCGTTTCTTGATAAGTTGGAAAAACTACAAAAGGACACGTGGATCCGCCATGTTGTGGTACCGGGTATCAATGATACCGAAGAGGATATTTTGCGCTTGGCAGAGCTGATAAAGGGCTATACGTGCATCAAAAAAGTGGAATTGTTGCCATATAAGAATCTTTGCCTTGAAAAGTACAAAGCGTTGAACCTTCCGTTTCCGCTGGAAGCAACACCGCCGATGAGAGCGGAGAAGATTGCGAAGTTGGAAAAAGTGCTTGAGAGCGTCTTGTGAGAAAAGTTTTGATCAAACTTTTTCAAAAGTTTGCGGGGTGGAGGGGCAGCGCCCTCCATTTGCGGCGCTTTTCTTTTTGTTAACTTTTTCTTTTGCGTCTATTTCGCCAAAAGAAAAAGTGGCTAACAAGTTTTTGTGAACTAACAGGTTGTTTGCCTGTATAAACTCTGTAGCCGTTTTTTCTTTGCAAAGTAGAGGCGCAAAGAAAAAACTATCAAAAAGAAACGCCGAGGTTTTCTTTCGCGCCTTGCGAGGCGCGACAAGGGCTACGCGCCCTTGACCGCGAAAACTTTTTGAAAAAAGTTTTATCAAAAACTTTCCTGACGAGTTCACCGAGACTTTGAAAAGCAAAATGGGTTGCCGAGTATTGCTCGGCAACCCAAAAATCACTTTTGCCCAAGGATCTCACCAAGAGATTCCCATTCTGCTCCAAATTCCATCTTTTTCCGCGTTACGGGGTGCAAAAATGTAAGACGTTTGGCAAAAAGCGCAATCGGTCTGCTATCTCCGCGCGCTCCATATTTGCCATCTCCCAATAGAGTGTGACCTCTCGAAGCAAACTGCACGCGAATTTGATGTGTTCTGCCCGTGTGCAACAATACGTGCACCAGCGAACATTCCTCGCCGCGTGCCGTTGTCAACTTGTCTATGGTGTCATACTCCAAAAGCGCCTCTTTTACTCCCGCTCGTTGACGTTCGACCACAAAGGTCTTGTTCTGTCGACGGTCGTGAAATAACAAGTCGCGCATCTCACCGCATTCGGGTTCAGGCGTGCCGCGTACCACTGCAAGATATTCCTTCTTCAATTCGCGTGCCTGTACTGCCGCAGAAAGCTTCGCCGCCGCCACAGGCGTTTTGGCATATACCATTACACCGCCCACGCCGCGGTCGAGTCGGTGAACGGTTCCAATATAACCGCCCGTGCTTTCTTCCAAGAGGTCGGCAAGTCCGTCCTTTTTGGCGGTCGACTCGCAAACAAGAGCGGTCGGCTTTTCTACAACAATAATATGTGCATCCTCAAACAAAACTGAAATATCCATAAAACATCCTTCATTTGTGAAAAAATTAAACCCGAGAAAGGGGAGTGATACAATGCTAAAAAATGGAGAAAACGCACCACGTGTGTGCAAAAACGCACTGATTTGCGCGCTTGGAGCGCAATTTGAAGGCGTTTCGGTACACGTGTTCGACGAGATCGACTCCACCAATGCTGAAGCCAAGAGAATGGTTCTCGATGGCTTCGTGGGAGACGCTCTCCTTGTGGCGCACAGCCAAACGGCGGGGCGCGGACGTATGGGGCGCAGCTTTTATTCTCCGGCACAAACGGGTGCTTATTTTAGCATCCTGCACACATTGAGCACCCCTCTTTGCGATGCGGTTGCTATCACCTCGGCGGCATCCGTGGCGGTTATGCGTGCGGTTCGAACCTTGACGGGAATCCAAACCCAAATCAAGTGGGTGAACGATCTCTATTATAATGACAAGAAGGTTTGCGGTATTCTCACCGAAGCCGTCAGCGCAGAGGAGAGCGCCCACGTGATTGTTGGGATCGGAATTAACCTCAACACTGCCGATTTTCCAACCGAGCTTACAAACATTGCGGGTTCGCTTGATGCACCACGCATCGATACCGCAGAACTGATCGCTCAAATTTACCGCGAGGTTGCTCTCTATTTAAGTGATCCCCGCAACCGAGATTGGCTTGCCGATTATCGTGAACATTCTTGTGTTATAGGTCGCAGAGTTGCTTGGACAGAGGGGGAGACCACTCGAGTTGGCATTGCCGAATCCATCGACGAAGACGGTGCGTTGCTTGTCAGAGATGAGAAAAACGAGCTTGTTCGCCTCCACACGGGAGAGATTTCTTTGCGTCCGTTAAAGGATTAAATTTTAGAATAAATCTAATTCTTTTTCTAAAATAACCTCTAAAAAGCCGTTAAAACGGCTTTTTTTAACCAATTATACCATGAAAAAGCCCTTTTTCTTCTTCTGTTCATGAAAAGTTAACATCTAAAATGTAATCTTACTATTGCAATTTCAAAAGAAAAAAGATACAATAATATGATAAATTAAAAATCAACTAAAGAAAAGGAAATATAAATGTTAGAATTCAAAAATGTCTCTTACGAAACGCCGGATGGCAAGGTCATTCTGCACGACGTAAGTCTTAAAATCGACGATCGCTTTGTAGCGGTGACCGGTCCGAACGGAAGCGGTAAATCTACCATGGCAAAGTTGATCGCGGGCATCTATACGCCCACGTCGGGGCGCATCCTATTGGATGGAGCGGACATCACCGATCTCTCCATCACCGAGCGCGCCAAATCCGGCATTAGTTTCGCATTCCAACAGCCCGTGCGCTTCAAAGGCATTACCGTCAAAGAACTCATCTCCATTGCATCGGGCAAAAACATCTCGGTAGCCGAGGCGTGTTCTTATCTTTCCGAGGTAGGGCTTTGTGCCAAGGATTACGTAAACCGCGAGGTTGACGGCTCTCTTTCGGGCGGTGAGCTCAAGAGAATCGAGATTGCAATGATCAACGCGCGCGGCACAAAACTTTCGGTTTTTGATGAACCCGAGGCAGGTATCGACCTGTGGAGTTTTAACAACCTCATTCAAGTTTTTCGCAACATGTATGAAAAAACCAAGGGTACCATCGTCATTATCTCGCACCAAGAGCGCATTCTCGACATCGCCGATAAAATTATCGTCATTGCCGACGGACGTGTTGCTGCTTACGGCACCAAAAACGAGATTTTGCCCGAGCTTCTCAATGCCCGGATTGGATGCAGATTTTTTGAGGAGGTGCGCAAATAATGATGGACGCTATTCAAAAAAAGCTGCTTGCAGAGGTGGCAGATCTGCACGACGTACCCCAAGGTGCTTACTCGTTGCGCATTAACGGCAACCTGTACGGCAAAAATGACTCCGAAAACATTACCATTGTTGCAAAAACCGACAAACAGGGTATTGATATCTACGTAAAACCCGGTACCAAAAACGAGAGCTTGCACATTCCTGTTTTGCTTGCGCAATCGGGACTCAAAGAGCTGGTATATAACGATTTCCACATTGGCGCCGACTGTGACGTTACTATCGTTGCGGGCTGTGGAATTCACAACAGCGGTAGTGGCGAAAGCGAGCATAGTGGCATCCACGCCTTCTATCTCGACGAGAATGCACGTGTCAAATACGTCGAAAAACACTACGGTCAGGGTGATGGAACGGGCAAGAACGTGATGAACCCCACAACCATTGCCGTTCTCGGCAAAAACAGCTACATGGAGATGGAAACCGCCCAAATCAAGGGTGTAGATTCCACTCGTCGCGATACCACCGCAACTCTCGACGAGGGTGCAACTTTGATCGTACGTGAGAAGATTATGACACACGGTACACAATTTGCAGAGACCAATTTTACGGTTGATCTGAATGGGGAGGGCAGTTCTACGCACGTGATCTCCCGTTCGGTTGCAAAAGACAAGAGCAGACAGAGCTTTTTGTCACACGTCAACGGAAATAACCGTTGTTCGGGGCATACCGAGTGCGACGCCATCATTATGGGAGATGCACAGGTTATCGCGCTGCCGCAGATTGAAGCAAATCACGTCGATGCGTCGCTCATTCACGAGGCGGCCATTGGCAAAATTGCAGGTGAACAACTTATCAAGCTGATGACTTTGGGACTTACCGAGGCAGAGGCGGAGGAGCACATTGTTAACGGCTTCTTAAAATAAGGGCTGTCATAATTCGCGCAGAACAAAAGCCACACGCGAAAGATAAGTCCAGTTCAATTTAAACTTACAGCATACTAATATAGGTTGAAACCCGTCGAGAAAATCGACGGGTTTCTTCATTATCGATGTGTGGCTTTTTAGCCGCGCTCGACCTCTCTGCCGTACGCTTGTACGGCGACGAGTGGTCGAGCGCGCCTTATGCATCAAATTCTGATAGCCCCATGGAAGCTCTCTCAATATTTGATTTTCGGGAATCGGGATTGAAAATCGGCTCTCCTTTGAGAGTTTCGCTGATTTTCTTCCTGCCTTGTTGGGTGTAGAAAATACGCATCAAAAATTGTGCAACTCTCACAAAAAAGTGATATAATTCCATTTTCGACGAATTTTTTTGAATTGCTCAAAATAGGTAAATAAAATTTACCAATCGAAAACATTCGATTTTAGAGGTGTCAAAATAGACAAAAATGTGCACAAAAATCGCCCAGGCAAGGGCTTGTGAGGTGCAAAATGGGTAAATTTTGTTTACAATGGGCAAAAGCTGCAATAATCATTAGAAAAAACGAGTTCCGAATTGTAAACTTTTTGAAAATCCGCTTTGTCCGACGCGTGAATTTTGGGGTTCAATGGGGGTTTCGGAAGGATTTTTTTCGAATAGTTTTTCTTGACATTCGCGCGGTGTTGTGTTATTATATTATATATACTTGGGAAAACTCTGCCCAAAATCGCCCGATTGGTGGAGTTTTGTTTGATCCGTTGGCGAGATCGCATCTCGTGAAGTCGCTCTTTACGCGTGCGCGCCCGCCAATGCAACCCGACCGCGCAGGCGCTTCGCGAGCGCCCGAGCGAGAGCAAACGAAAACATCCACGGGCAAAAAGTTGTTAATTCTTGCAGGAGGAAACGCGCATGAAAAACAAAATTTTCACAAGACTGCTTTGCTTAGCTTTGGCAATGTTGTGTCTTGTGAGCAGCGCCGGAATCGTTGTTAGTGCACAGGAGGAGACTGTCAAGCACGACAACCTTACCGACAAAACCATCGAGGACTATAAGGAGACGTTGGACCTAATTTCCTACGCCGACTATCAGTCCTTGTACTACGGAACAGCTCACGGCAGAATTGAGGAGGAAATCCGTCTTCTTTTGACCGAGAACTGGAAGTACACGCACGGTAACATCACCATTACCTGCACCAACGGTGTGTGGGAGATGGTTGTTCTTACCGACACCTATTTTGCCACGCAGGTTGAGGCAGATCAATATCTTGCCGGCGTCCAAGCGGTAGAGGGTAAGGTGGAAACAGTTGAAACCACGGACAGTGAACGTTTGCGTTTGGTTAAGACCTACACCTCGTTTGCTGTAGCGTTGGAAGAAAAGGATGCTGACGGAACTCTGCTTTACGAGGATTCGATCGCCTACGTTACCGAAGATTACGACGGTGTCAAAGCGGTTCATACCCCCGGTAGAGGTTCTATCACCTGGACGTTCAACCTGAAAGATCACGGTATTGATGAAAAGACCTTGCTCAGCATTGGCTTGGATTACTACCCCATCGTAGCAAGATCCACTCCTATTGAGCGTGAGTTTTACATCAACGGCAAGCCCGTATTCTCCGAGGCATACGTTCTCTCGTTCTCCAAGGTTTGGGGTTCTTTTGCACAAAGCGGTTCTGAGGGCTTTGAGGATGGCAACAATATCCTGACGGCAAAATATGTATTGGGCAAAAAGGATAACCTCGAAACCATTATCAGCGAGGCAAAAGAAGCCGGTTTTGTTGATAGCAAGGGTGCCGGTGATGCGAACGCTCCTACCTTTACGGTTTCCAATGACGGTTCTTACATCACATTCTCTAACCCTGCGTATTTGACTCACAATTTGAGCGCGTTCATCCACAAATATGGACTCCGCTTCTTTACATTGGACTTTAACTACAACGAGATTCGTCCTACGCAAATGCAAGCTCCCGAGTGGAGACGTTATATAATTAGCGATAGCGACGGCTATACGCACTCCTATGACCAAATAGATGGAGAGGGCAATGTTGTTGACACATACGACAGCGAATATTTCGGCTTCGTTCTCGATCCCACCAATGAGACCGGTACGATTGATATTACGCTTGAGAGTGTTAACGAGCCCATGGCGCTTTCTACGCTGACGCTTCTGCCTTACGAGTCGGCATATTCTTATGCGGATTATCGCGAAGCACTCAAGGGTATGGGTATTAGCGATGCACAGGGTACCAGCGTTATCAAGATTGAGGCAGAAAGCCCCAGTAGAACCTCTTCCAATGTTGTATATCCCGTTGAGGACCGTGCGTCTGCACTGACCTCTCCCGTTGACCCCAGTGTTCAACTTCTCAACACCATCGGCGGTGAAAAGTGGGCAACTCCCGGTCAGTGGGTAGAGTACAGTTTCTCTGTAGATACCCCCGGCTGGTACGAAATCTACACGAGATTTAAGCAAAGCTATTTGGATGGTATGTACACCAGCCGTGCGCTGACCATTACCACCAATTACACCGAAGAAGAATTCAAGAATGAATTCGGCAATACAGCAGGTTACTACAACGGTTTGCCTTTCTCCGAGGCATCCGGTCTGCGTTACGATTACAGTTCCGATTGGCAAGTAACCAAGCTGACATCTACAGGCAATTTGGACGACCAAAGCTACCAAATCTACTTCCGTGAGGGTGTCGTCTACACAATCAATCTCAAAGTCACGTTCGGTACGATGAGCGCTACCATTCGTGAGATCGAGCGTATCCTGAACTCTTTGAACGACGCTTATCTGAGCATCGTTCAATATACAGGTCCTACACCCGACGCTTACCGTGACTATAACTTCTACCGTATGCTTCCCGACACGTTGGACGTTCTGTTTGCGGAAAAAGAGGCAATTTACAACCTCTCCGAGTGGCTGCGTCAGGGTGGTGTATCTTCCAGCTATACCGGTACTTGCGACAAGCTTGTTGACCTGATCGGCAAGATGGTTGTTCGCGGTGGTGAAGGCATTGCAAAGAGCTTGAGCAACTTTAAGGCATACTCTGGCGGTATTGGTACCTTTTTGGGTGACGTTAAAACGCAACCTCTGCAGATTGACTATCTGATCATTCAGCCCGCAAGCGAAGAAGCACCCAAGGCAAAGCCCAATTTCCTCCAAGCGTTTATTCACGAAATCAAGAGTTTCTTCTGGACATTCTTCCGTGACTATAATAGCATGGGTACTGCCGAGAACTATGACAATGACGACACCGTTGTTGTTGTATGGTTGCCTTCCGGTCGTGACCAAGCAAACGTTGTTCGTAATATGACCGTTAACGGCTTTACCCAACAGCGCGGTATTGCTGTAAACCTCAAGTTGGTTAACGGCGGTACGCTCTTGCCTTCCATTTTGGCAGGCATAGGCCCCGATGTTTACCACGGACTTGGTGACGATACGGTTATCAACTACGCAATTCGTGGCGCAATTATGGAAATTGAGAATATGGAATGGGAAGAAGGCGACACTGCGGAAGAAGCAGAGAGAAAGTTCAAGGCAGTTCTTTCTAACTTCAACGAAGCGGCTCTGACCGTATTCCGTGTTCCCGATGCAGACAATGATATGCACTACTATGGTTTGCCCGAGTCGCAATCCTTCTCTATGATGTTCTTGCGTTTGGATATTCTTAACGAACTTGAGATTCCGATTCCCAAAACTTGGAATGACCTGTATAAAGCGCAGTCCAAACTCCAATCCAACAATATGGAAATTGGTGTTGGTGCAGACTATATGCCTTTCCTTTATCAAGGTGGCGGCAGCATTTGGGCAGACGAGGGTATGAGAATCAACCTCGATTCCAGAATCGCTCTGTCTGCGTTCGAAAAGATGTGTAATATGTTTACACAACAATCCTTCCCCTACGACTACAGTGGCGCTAACCGTTTCAGAACCCGTGAAATGCCCATTCTGATTGCAGGTTACACCGGTCTTTATAACCAGCTTAAGGTATTCGCTACCGAGCTTGACGGTTGCTGGACATTCGTTCCCGTTCCCGGTACGCTGAAAGAAGACGGTACCATTGATAACCATACTCTTTCCGGTTCTTCCGCTTTGGTTATGGTTAGCGGTGCAAAGCACATCGAAGATGCTTGGGAATATATGAAGTGGTACACCGGTGCCGAAGCACAGACCACCTACGCAAACGAAATGGTTGCTATTATGGGTGAATCCGCAAAGCACGCAACAGCAAACAGAGAGGCACTTAAGAGCATGCCTTGGACCTATGACGAGTTGGTTGAAGTAGAAAAGCAGTTTGATAACTTGCTTGCTATTGAAAACTATCCCGGTTTCTACTATTTGGGCCGTCATACGCAATTTGCATTCCTGGCTGCATACAACGACGATAAAGACCCCATCGCTGAAATCTTGCGTTATGTTAACACCATCAACGCAGAAATTACTCGTAAGCGTGAGGAATTTAACCTTGAAACACTTGAACTTGGTACAACCCTTGCAGAAAAGAGATCCAACCAGCTCTTTAACGAAAGTTCTAACACAGACGGTGCTCTGGAAATTCTCGAAAAGAAATATGGCTTGGTTGACGATAACTACAGAAGAGCTTATGAAGAAGCACTGTATGGTATTGCAAACCAAAACGTTGAAAGCTTGCTGAAAGCTTCCGAATGGTTCAAAGAAATTCTCCTTTCCAAGTACGATGGCGTCTCCACCAAGGAGATCACCAAGGTCAGTGGCAAAAAGGAAACAAAGCCCAGTTACTATGTAAACGTTTCAAAACAAACATTGCCCGAAGCAAGAGATGGTAGCGGTGGATACGAGATCGAAAGTCTTGATGAGCTCGAGCTGCTCTACTTCATCCACATTGCTCTGGAGGATACCGCCGAGGCATACATTTCCTACGAGGCATCCAAAAAAGACGTCCCCAAGGACATCATTGAGTAAAGGAGGATCAGAAAATGGCAAAACAAAAAGCTGAACAAAGAGCCGTTGCCAGAAAAGACATTTCCTATTGGGAATATACCCGTAGAGAAATGAAGCGCAACTGGATCGCGTACGTTATGATTCTTCCTTATATTGTTATCTTCTCGCTCTTCACACTCTGTCCCGTTATATTATCTTTTGTTGTTGGTTTCACCGACTTTAACATGCTTCAATGGCCGAACTTCATTTGGCTTGAAAACTACATCAATCTGTTCTTTGCAGACGATATCTTTATTATCGCCTGCAAGAACACCATGATCTTTGCGGCAATCGTAGGCCCCACGTCCTACATTATGTCCTTCTTGGTAGCTTGGTTCATCAACGAGCTGCCTCCCCGTATCCGTGCGGTTATCACCCTGATTTTCTATGCACCATCCATTTCCGGTCAGATCTTTACAATTTGGGGTACGCTGTTTGACGCCGACTCTTATGGTTGGGTTAATGCAACCCTGATGGAGGTTGGTATTATTCAGGACCCGATTGCATGGTTTAAGGATGCCGACTACATTATGCCCCTGTGTGTTTTGGTTTCGTTGTGGATGTCTCTTGGTACGGGCTTCCTTTCCATTATTGCAGGTTTGCAGGGCGTTGACCGCTCCCTTTACGAGGCAGGAGCAGTTGACGGTATTAAGAACCGTTGGCAAGAGCTTTGGTACATTACACTGCCCAGCATGAAGACGCAGTTGATGTTCAACGCGATTCTTACAATCACAGGCGCATTCGGTTACGGCGGCGTTGTCTCCGGGCTTTGCGGTTTCCCGTCTGTTGACTATGCAGCACA
>JAZSFM010000085.1:0-21920 GCA_045532215.1 Eubacteriales bacterium
CAACCAACCCCGATGAAACCACCCCCGGTGGCAGCATTGACGGAACCACCCCCCCTGAAGGTGGCGATGACATCGATCCCCCTGTTATCACTCCTGCAACTTTCAAGAAGGCAGAATACAACACTACCACCAGTGTTATGCCCTCTAACTGGAACGAACTGACCTACGCGGATAACAATGATACTCAAATTATGAGTTACATTGGTTCTTCCTTCTTCGACTACGACTACAAGTTCGAAGGCGGCAAGTACAACGCTGACGGCTCCATCAACAAGGCCGGTATCGTTGAAGGTTCCTACACCACCAACTACTCCGCAGCTACTAAGCTCGAAGACGTTACCGCTACCGTTGACGCTAAGTGGGGTTACACCACTGAGCAAAAGGAAGAGGGCGGCTACGCTTGGAAGATCACCCTTCGTGACGACCTGAAGTGGGACGACGGCACACCCATCGTTGCTGCTGACTTCGTTTACTCCATGCAAGCTCAGTTGGATCCTACCTTCATGAACTTCCGTGGTAACACCTTCTATGACACCCTTATGCTGAAGGGCTCTCGCGCTTACTTCTTCTCGGGTGCTCCCATCTATGATCCTATCGTTCCTCCTTACGGAAGCGAAGACACCCCTGACTACTCCTTCGACATGGACGCTAATGATGTTTACATGAACACCACCACCACCGGTATGACCCTGGCCGGCTATTCTCTGGATGATCTGATCAACAACTACGTTGGTTCTGCTGAAGCTAAGGCTGCTCTGAAGGTTATCGCAGACGCTGCTAATGAATATGGCTACACTCTGATTACCGAGGCAAACATTGAAGCTGCCAAGGAATTGCTCGCATATGCTCTGCTTCCCTTCGGTCTTACCTGGGGCGAGCTTGATGCCGGTTTCCAACAAGAACTGTTTATGGAATCTCTGTTCTACATCTCCGGTTACGGTGATAAGGTAGATTGGGATACCGTTGGTATCTACTCCATCGACGAAGAAAACGCCATCGTTGTTTGCCTTGATAAGGCATACGCTCTCCTCCAAGAGGATGGCTCTCTCTCTTACCAAGCTGCTTACTACATGGGCAGCCTGCCGCTCGTACACAGAGAAAAGTACGAAGCTAACAAGCATCAGCCCGCAGAAGGTGCAAGTCTCTGGACCTCCACCTACAACTCTGACCTCAATTCCACTGCAAGCTGGGGTCCCTACAAGCTCGTTCGTTTCGAAGCAGGTAGTGACTACAGACTCGAAATTAACCCCTACTGGTACGGTTGGAACATGGAGCAATACAAGAACCAGTACAACGTAACCGCTATCAACTGCATGAAGGTTGCTGAATCCAACACCAAGTGGCTTGGCTTCCTCGCAGGTAACTTTGACGATGCAGCTCTCGACTCTGATAACATCAATGACTATCTGTACTCCAAGTATGTAACTTGGAATGCTGACACCGGTACATTCGGTATGCAGCTGTTCAGTGACCTCAACGTTCTGAAGAACAGTGAGAACAACAACGGTATTCTTGCTATTACCGAATTCAGACAAGCAATGAACCTCGGTTTGAACAGAACCGAAATCTGCGAAAAGATTTGGCCCGGTTCCGCTACTCCTTGTCTCGGTATTGTTAACACCCAATACTACTATGACATTGAAAACTCTCCTAACCTCGAAGACGGTGGTGTTTACCGTCTGAGCACTATCGCTCAAGAGGGCCTGCTCCGCGCTTACGGCTTTACTCAAGCTGAAGACGGCACTTGGTCCGACGGCATCGACCTCGAAGGTCTCACCCTCGAAGAAGCTACCGCTTCTCTCACCGGTTACAACCTTGAGCTTGCTAAGGCAAAGATGGCAGAAGCTGTTACAATCCTTACTGCAAATGCTGGAACCTACGGCTACGATGCAACTAAGGACATCACCATTATCTACGGTTCTTCCTCCGACACTGCAAAGCAGAGAGAAAGAGCTGACTACATCCAAGGCGTTATCGATTCTTTGATCGCTGGCACTGCTATTGAAGGCAAGGTTAAGGTCGTATTCGATGCATCCGCAGGTTCTCAATGGGCAGAAGCTTTCCGCGCCGGTGATACCCAAATCGGTTTCGGTTACGGCTTCTCCGGTAACCCCTTCGGTCCCTTCTCCATCGCTGGTGCTTTCGTAGACCCTGAGGATGGTCTCAACTACCACGCTTACTGGGATACTTCTGTTATCGACATCACTATCACTATGCCCGCAGGTGACTATGAGGGCGCAGGTGAAACCATCACTATGAGTGCTCAAAACTGGTACTTCTGCATCAACGGTTTGGCAACAGTTAATAATCAACCCAAGACCTACAACTGGGATGCCGGTTACGCTCCTTCCGAAGCAAGACTTACTGTTCTTGCAGCTCTCGAAGAGCTCGTTATCAAGGAAAGCCGTTCCATCATGTTGATCGGTGACTACTCCGGTTCTCTCCTTGGTGCTAAGTTCTCCAACTTTGATGACTACCAAAACACCTTTATGGGTCACGGTGGCATCAGATACATGGTAGTTAACTACACCGACGAAGAGTGGGTAGATTTCGTTGAAGCTAACAACGGCAATCTCGAGTCCGAGTACAAGAAGACTGAGTAATTTTTAGAAACAAGCTTACTAAGATTTACTAAACCCTAATTTAGGCGGTGAGCGATTTTTTCGCTCACCGCTGACTTTGCATTTTACGCGTCCAACTATTTGAATACCATTACGTCAATTTGTTCGAAATGCGCAGTCTTTTGTGCGCAAACGCCTTCACAAACGCCCAAACCGCGTGTGACGGAACTGTTTGTGACGGCTTTGATTGTGGCTTAGAAAATAACAACAACAGAGGAGAAAAACCTATGTATATGTTTAAATATGTGATGAAGCGTCTTGGCTTGATGCTATTTACGTTTACCATCATTATTGTGATGTGTTTCGTGCTCATTAAGCTGCTGCCGATTCAAGTCAACGTTGCTCCCGGCCAAAGTAAATATCTCGCCTTAAAGCAACTGGAAGGTAGAGGTTGGATTACTAATATCCAAGAGCAGAGTAATCAAGTTTACTCTTATGACCGCGTGCCGATTTTGATCCAGCTTGGTACATATGTCAAAAAGATTTTTACCCAATGGGATTTTGGTGTAGCAACCACCTACGGTGAATATATTGGTAAGCCCGTTTGGGATGTATTCGTCAGAAAGCTCCCCCCTACCATTTTGATCAACATTTATTCATCCCTTATCGGTGTTCCGATTGGTCTCGGTTTGGGTATTTATGCAGCACTTAAGAAGAATAAGTGGCAGGACCAGGTCATCAATGTCTTCATTATTTTGCTCATCTCGGTTCCTTCTATCGTTTTGGGCTTGATGATACAGTATTTCCTGTGCTTCAAGCTGCAATGGTTCCCGTTGACGGTAAAACTGGGCGAGGATTATTTTACCTGGGAAATGTTCCATTCTATGCTCCCCGCAGTATTTGCTCTTTGCTTGGGCTCTATTGCAGGTTACGCGCGTTATACTCGCGCAGAGCTTTCGGAAGTTTTGACCGGCGAATTTATGCTTTTGGCAAGAACCAAGGGCCTTACAAAGAGCCAGGCAGTTTATCGCCATGCAATGCGTAACTCTATGGTCGTTATCTTCCCCTCTATTCTCAGTGAATTTATCGGCGTACTTTCCGGTTCGATGATTATTGAGAATATGTTCTCCATTCGTGGTGTTGGCGGATTGTATTTGAATGCAATCACCTTCCAAGATTACGATTTCTTTATGCTGCTTTCCGCTTTCTACACGTTAATTGGTTTGACAGCAGGTATCGTTATTGATATTAGTTACGGATTTATTGATCCGAGAATTAGAATGGGGGCGAAGTAATTATGGCAACAATGAATAAATACGATAATATCCCCGTAGAAAAATTTCAGTTTGCAAAGCGTGTAGACATTCATCACGATAGCAAATTTTCCACCAAGCCCGTTAGCTACTTCCAAGGCGCATTCAAGCGCTTTTGCAAGAACAAGGGTGCTGTGGTAGCAGCCGTCGTAATTGCAATTTTGGTACTGTTTGCCATCATTGCTCCTATCTGCACACCTTACACACCTGCATACGTTGACCCGATTTACGGTTCTACTCGTCCTAAGAACAATTTGTTTGTTAACACTAATTTTTGGGATGGTTGCAGAGTAAAGGAAACCGGTTACGCAGGTGTTATGCGCGACTATGCGCTTGGCCTTGAAACCGGCAGAGAAGTCATCAAAAACGGCGAATATACCGTAAGTGAAGACGGCAAAGTGTTCACCTATCGTTATGACACCTACTACGGTGTTGGTTTTGGTAGCTACAGACTGATTACCAAAGCAGAATTTGAAGATATTCAAAGATATCAAAACGAAACCGGCAGACAGGTTATTTATCCTACTGTTGAAATTAAGTGGAGAGATGACAACGAAAGGGACAACACTGTTGCACCGCAGGATAAAGACAACGCCGATATTTACTATAAGACAAAAATTGAAAAGGGCAAGACCGCTATCGTTTACAGCCCAGAAGGCGACATTATTCCCAACTATTGGAAGTTGGAAGTTGGCAAAAAGTCCGGCTTGGCAGCTGAATACAACTCTCTGCGTATTGAGGGTGAATACGGTGTTGACCAGAATGGAAATATCATTGAAAGTGCAGAAGACATTACCGAGGATACCAAGCAATACTACTACGTTTACGGTAGAAAAGTATCCGGCGGTATGATCGAGGTAAGAGCCGAGTACTATGAGTATTATACTTATCTGCACTCCCAAGTAAAGAAGGATGGTATTGCAGAACCTTATTTCCTGTTCGGTACCACCGCTGAAGGTAAGGATATTTTCGCGTGCCTTTCCAACGGCGCAAGATTCTCCTTCATCTTTGCAATTGTTGTGGCTGTTGTAAACTTGATTGTTGGTGCTATCTGGGGTTCTATCTCCGGTTACTTCGGCGGCAAAATCGACCTCACAATGGAGAGATTTGTCGAAATTTTGGGCTCTGTACCTTCCATGATCGTTATTACATTGCTCAAATATCATATGGGTTCTTCCAGCCACGTATTGGTTCTCTTTATTTCTTTCTTTATCACGGGATGGATCGGTATGGCAGGTACTACCCGTATGCAGTTCTATCGTTTCAAAAACCAAGAGTACGTTTTGGCTGCAAGAACGCTCGGTGCTCGTGACGCGAGAATTATGTTCAAACACATTTTCCCGAACGGACTTGGTACCATTGTAACCAGTTGTGCATTGGTTATTCCGTCTATGATCTATACGGAAACAAATCTTTCCTATTTGGGTATCGTTAACTTGGAATACGGTAATATCACCAGTGTTGGTACGCTGATTGCGGCAGGACAACAAAACCTTATGTATGCTCCCTATATAGCACTTTTCCCTTGCGCATTCCTCGTTCTGTTGATGCTCAGCTTTAACTTGTTTGGTAACGGCTTGCGCGATGCATTCAACCCGTCACTCAGAGGTTCGGAGGATTAAGGTATGAGTAATAAGCAAATTAAATTATCTGTTAATAACTTAAAAATCTCCTTCCGTACGGACGCGGGTAAGGTACAAGCAGTGCGCGACATTTCGTTCGATCTTTACAAGGGCGAAACATTGGCAATCGTAGGTGAATCCGGCTCCGGTAAGTCGGTTACATCCAAGGCCGTTATGGGTATTTCTGCTGTTAACGCTATTCACGAAGGCGGCGAAATTCTGTACGATGGTCAAGATTTGTTGCGTATTCCCGAAGAGGAAATGCACAAGCTCCGCGGCGACAAGATTGCAATGATTTTCCAAGATCCGTTGTCATCGCTCAACCCCATTATGCGTATCGGTAGACAGATTACCGAGGCAATGCTCCTCAAAAACAAGGCAAACCGTAAGGAAGGCCGTGTAACCTTTAACAAGAAGCTTGCCGCTTTGTCCGATATGATGAAGAAATCTCTCGCCGAAAGACTTGACGGCAGAGCTCCTCTGCGTGCTATAGACACGTATATTCAAACCTTTAATGATTTCAACGTTTGTGCCAACAAACTGCAAAACAGTTATAATGCTGCACGTACAGCTACCGAAGAGCTGATTGCAATTGTGGAAGAGTTCCTTTTCTTGGCAGAAAAGAAACAAAAGGTTGACGTTGTTTCTACGCTTAACTTGGTAGAGCGTAAGCTTAAGGCAATTGACGATAAGTACCTTGCCTCCAAGTATATGGAAACTTTGCAAACATACCTGACGGAACTCGCAGGCGTAAAACGCATCGAGAAAGCAAAGGTATCGATTGTTGATTCTGTTAAGCAGGTTGTCACAATGACTGTGGCACAAAAGGAAGCATCCCCCGAGACTGTTGAACTGCTTGATAAGGTTCGCCAAACGGCACAAGAAATCCTCGAGCAGCCCCAATACAATCTCTTCCGCATTGGTTACTATATCTACAAGAATCCCGACGCTGACCTGAGTACGATGCCCGCTGAAGAAGCCAACGAAATCGCATATCAATTCCTCCAAAAGGATTATATGCTGGCATTTATCGCTTTGGAAAAAATCGCAGTTCAGTATTCCTTCAACAAAACTCTTGAGAACAAAAAGAGAGCAATTGAGGGCTTGGGTAAGGTTATTTACTACTTCAAGAGAGGCAACTTCACCCAAAAGGAAGCTGCGTTCGTTTGCAAGTGCATCAACAAGCGCGTTCTTGATGCAATCGATCCTTTGGCAGTTATCAAGGATAGCGTAGCGTATACGTTTGGCGACGCACTGAAGAGAGAAGTGGATAAGTATTTCTTCTACATCAAGAACAATCCTAAGGAAGAAGCTCGCTTTGCACGTCAAACAGCAAAGAGAGAAGCTCTGATTGCCAGAGGCAAGAACGTGGACTGGAAGGTTGTTCCGAAGTCTGTTATCGAGCCGGAAGCACAAATTCAAACCATTATCTCGGTTCTTACACGCGTAAAGAACAAGTTTGAAGAAGATGTCGCAAGTGCAGAAAGTTTCGATTTGGATAAACGCTGCATTGAAATCATCGATTACCTCAAGGAAAAAGCATCGCAGGTTGTTTACACCCTCACTCCTCGTATTGCAAAAGAAAAAGCAATTAAGTTGATGGAAGAGGTTGGTATTCCCGAGGCAAGAATTCGTTTCAGACAGTATCCGTTTGAATTCTCCGGCGGTATGCGTCAGCGTATCGTTATTGCGATTGCACTTTCAGCGAACCCCGATATCCTGATTTGTGACGAGCCCACAACGGCGCTTGACGTAACGATTCAGGCACAAATTCTCGAACTGATCAACCGTTTGAAAAAAGAGCATAATCTTTCTATCATCTTCATTACGCACGACCTTGGCGTTGTTGCAAATATGGCAGATAGAATTGCAGTTATGTACGCCGGCAAGATCGTAGAATACGGTACTGCCGAAGAAGTCTTCTACAATCCTCAACACCCCTACACATGGGCATTGCTTTCTTCTATGCCCGACTTGGATACCAACGAAAAGTTGGATGCTATTCCCGGTACGCCTCCCAATATGATTTATCCCCCTGTTGGTGATGCGTTTGCAGAAAGAAACAAGTACGCAATGGAAATCGACTTTGAGATGCAGCCGCCCATGTATCAGGTATCTCCTACGCACTATGCGGCAACATGGCTGCTCCATCCCAATGCCCCCAAGGTAGAAAGACCGAAGATCATTACCGAACGCATCAAGCGTATGCAAGAAAGAGGAGGTCAGCAACATGCAGAATAATAATGAAGTATTGTTAAAAGTTGACCATCTTTGTCAGTATTTCCGTTTGGGACGTAAGGATCTCAAGGCAGTTGACGATGTTAGCTTTGAAATCAAAAAAGGCGAAGCATTTGGTCTGGTAGGCGAATCCGGTTGCGGTAAAACCACAACAGGACGTTCCATTATCAAATTGTATAACATCACTTCCGGTAACGTATACTTTAAGGGCCAAAGAGTTAGCGCCGGTACACGTGCTTACAAGGATGCTATCAAAAATGCTCGTACCGAAGCTGCTAAAAAGATTAAGGCATTGCGTGCCGAGATGGCTGCTGATGAGAGCAAAAAAACTCAAATTCAAGCAGAGATTGAAAAGATTAACAACGAGCTTGGCGAAATTGTTGACAAGAACAGAGCACTGATCCGCGAGGCCAACATTGACAGCAAAACAGTTGACAAGCAATATGCGGAGTCTTTGGTAAAAGCGTTGGAAGCTGAATACGAAGAAAAATTTAAAAACGCCGAGGGTGAAGAACTCAAGGCACTGAAAAAGGAATTCAGCAACAGACGCCGCGTTGCAAAGAAGAGCAAGCTGATTACCCAAATTCAGATGATCTTCCAAGATCCCATCGCATCTCTTGACCCTCGTATGACGGTTCGTGATATCATTGCCGAAGGTCTTGTTATCAACGGTATCACCGATAAGAATTACATCAACGAGAAGGTATATGAAATTTTGGAGATGGTAGGTCTCGTTCGCGAGCACGCAGACCGTTACCCCCACGAGTTCTCGGGTGGTCAACGTCAGCGTATCGGTATCGCGCGTGCGGTTATTATGCAACCCGAAATGATCATTGCCGACGAGCCCATCTCTGCTCTCGACGTATCGATTCAGGCACAGGTTATCAACCTGCTCAATGATCTGCGTGACCGTTTGGGCCTTACCATTATGTTCATCGCACATGACCTGTCGGTTGTAAAATACTTCTCCGATAGAATCGGTGTTATGTACTTTGGTAAAATGGTAGAGCTTGCCGACTCGGATGAACTCTTCAAAAACCCCTTGCATCCTTACACTAAGTCGCTTCTGTCGGCAATTCCGTTGCCCGACCCGGTATACGAAAAGCAACGTGTGCGTGTAACCTATAATCCGCTCGCAGAGCATGACTATTCGGTTAACCAGCCCACCTTCCGTGAGATCACTCCCGGACACTTTGTATACTGTAACGACGAAGAGGAAGTAAAATATCGCGAAATGGTAAAATAACGAAACGTGAGGTTCAACTGCAGTGAAACAGGAAAAAAAATCGTTGCTAATTAAATATTTGATTTGTTTCTGTGTCGCTTCTTTGATCACGGTTCTCGTGTTTTGGATAAGAGGATTTTTCACCAATAACGTTGGGGTAAATCTGCAAATCTTATCCGACGGGTTCTTCGTTTCGGGTATTCTTTTGCTGATGTATGCCGGAATGATGTTCATCAGCGGTGAAGGCGCGCTGATTGGTATTGGTTTTGTGTTGCGCAGTGTCGCGCAGATCTTCATCCCCATGGGGAGAAAAAACCACGAGTTTTACGGTCAATATCGCGAGCGCAAGCTTGCCGAAAGAAAGGCCAAGCGACAGGAGGGCGAACATTGTATCCTTGTGGTGGGCTTGTTCTTCCTTGTTATCAGCATCATTTTCACGGTGATTTGGTACACAAACTTTTATAACGTAGTTGGTTAATCCAATTCATTTGAAAGCCCTCGCAATTTTGCGAGGGCTTTCTTTTGCGCTTCGGTATTGACAGAACAAGCTTTTTGTGCTATAATGAGGGCATCAAAGAGCCCCTTGGAGGCATGGGAGGATAGATATGAAAACTTTATTGATATTAGTTGACGGTATGCGCCCTGACGCATTGGCGAACTGCGAAGCAGCACAAAAGGTGATGGCAAACTCGGTTTATACTCTGAATGCGCAAACGGTTATGCCATCGGTCACGCTGCCGTGCCATATGTCGCTGTTTTTTAGCACAGCACCCGAACGCCACAGAACCACCACCAACACCTACACGCCGCCACAGCGCCCTGTTTTGGGGTTGTGTGACGTTCTTGCTATCGAGAAAAAGTCGGTTGCCTTCTTTTATAGTTGGGGGCAGCTGCGCGATCTCTGCCACCCTGCATCGTTGGATTATTCCTTGCTTATCAAAGGTGGAAATTACGGATATGATAAAGCGAATGACCGCCTGACAGATGCGGCTATTGGATACATTACCGAGAATACCCCCGACTTGACCTTCCTCTACCTTGGATACACCGACGAGGCAGGGCACGCGCATGGCTGGATGGGAGAGGAATATATGCGCTCCCTCGATAACAGTTGGGGAAATATTGCGCGTATTATGGAAGCCATTCCAAAGGATTACGCTGTTATCATCACGGCAGACCACGGCGGGCACGACCACACTCACGGCACAGAGATGCCAGAGGATATGACCATTCCGCTGATTTTTGCAGGAGCAGAACGCGAGTTGGTTGGAGACCTTGATAGTGCCAGCATTATGGATATCGCGCCCACAATCGCAGCCCTCGCAGGCACAGCTCCCAGCCCCGACTGGGAAGGGAAGAACTTGCTGAAGGCGTAGAACAACATAGTAGATGAAACTAAAACAACATAGCAAAAATAAAGGACAGAGAACCTTGTGTTCTCTGTCCTAATTTTGTTATTTGGAAATGTTAAGCGATGTCTTCTTCGCACTTATCGCATTTGCCATCTGCATTTTGGTCAAAGTGCTCTTCGGTTGTTTCGCGGGTAGCATCGCAACCTTCCTCGCGGCAGGTGGTGCTGCAAGCGTAGCCGAAGTTGTGTGCATCGTCGCGTTCGTGTCCACACTCATTGCAGATCTCATCGCATTTATCATCATATTGGTGAGGACCAACCGTGCGGGTATGTTCGCAAACCTTTGTGCCATCTTCGCTCTTGACATTACAAGTGGTGTCACAAGCGTTGTCATAAACGTGATCGGCAACTTTGCGCTCGTGTCCGCAATTTTCAACGTTACAAGTGGTATCGCAAGCATGGTCATAAACGTGACCGGGTACTTCGCGAACGTAGTTACAACCTACCGTGTTACAAATGGCATCGCAGGCGCTGGTGTAGTCATGGTTCGGAATAGGAGCTACACGAACTTCACCACATACGTTACAAGTGGTATCGCAATCGTGGCTATAAAGGTGATCAGCTACTGTGCGTTCTTCATCACAAATATTGCACTTGTTGTCGCAAGCATTGGTGTAAACATGCTCGATTCTGCGAGTGAGGCCGCACACTTCACAGGTGGTGTCGCAAGCATTCTCAAAACCGGTGTGAGTAGTTACACGCTTAAAGCCGCAAACATTACAATCGGTATCGCAGGCATTGTCCCAAGTGTGAGTTTCTTCGGCTACGTTGCGGGGATCACCGCAGAAGTTACATACGGTGTCGCAGTCACAATCATAAACGTGAGAAACTTCTCTAGTAATACCGCAAAGGTTACATGTCTTATCGCACATGTGGTTGTATTCATGAGGAGCGGAACGCTCAAGACCACATTCGCTACACTTGCTATCACAAGGTCCCCAAGTATGTTCAGGAGCTTCGCGCGTAAGACCGCATTTGCCACAATCGGTATCACAAGCACCACTCCAATCGTGATCCTCTTCCTTTATTTCGCGCTTGAATCCGCAAATGTTACAATCGGGATCGCAGTTCGTGGTGTAAGAGTGTTCGCCAACTGTACGTTTTGCTTTACAAATATTACATTCAGCATCGCAAGCATTGTCATATTGGTGCTCAACCTCGCGCGTAAAGTCACAGTTGTTACACTTGGTATTGCACTTGGTAAATACGTGTTCTGTTTCACGATAGAAGTTACAACCGGGGTTATTACAAGTTGTATCACATTTATTGTCAAACTTATGTACGGGTTCACGTTTAAATCCACAGACATCACAGAGAGTATCGCAACTGCCGCTGGCATCCCATGTGTGTGCGCTTTCTTTTACTTCACGAAATTCTTCGCACAAGTTACAATCTGTATCGCAGTTACTATCATAGTCATGGCCTATAACAGGGCGCTTCTCGCCACAAACATTACAATCGGAGTCGCAGGTATCGTTATCAAACTTGTGGTCTACAGTCACGTGACCTTCCACCATATAACCCAAAATGCCGCAGATAGAGCACTTGGGAGAGCAGACCTCTTTGAAATTGTGTGTAACTGTGCGTGTTTCATCACAATCTTCACACTTGGCATTGCACTTAATGAAATTGTGGGGAGCGGTACTTACATAACCGCAGAGGTTACAAGTTGCATCACAGTCATTATCGTACTCGTGTGCTTCGCGCTCATCGCGAGTGTGTCCGCAAACGTCACAACGGGTATCGCAAGCGTCACTATAAGCTTGCTCGGGGTTGGTTTCGTGCAACGCCTTGCGCTTGTAGTTACACCCCTTGGTATTACAAGTGGTATCACAAGCGTTATCAAACGCTTCGTCGGGATTAGAAATGTGCAAAGGATCACGTGTGTGTCCGCAAACAATCGTGCCATCCTCGCTCTTAACGTTACAAGTGGTATCGCAAGCGTTGTCATAAACGTGCGCAATCTCGCGAGTGAAGTCGCAACCTTCAACATTACAGTCGGTATCGCAATCGTGATCGAAAACGTGAGGATCGACTTCGCGAGTTGCACCGCAGTTTTCAACATCACACTCGGTATCGCAATCACTGGTCCATTTGTGCGTGGTTTTACGAGTGTGTTCGCAACCTTCAACATCACACTTGGTATCGCAATCGCTGGTCCATTGGTGATTGGGAACGGGAGCTTCGCGTTCAAATCCACAACCCTTTACGTCACACTCGGTATCACAATCACTGCTGTATTGATGATCGGGAACTTGACGCACATAGCTACAACCCTTTGTGTTACAATCAGGGTCGCAAGCGTGGTCGTATGTATGATTTTTGTGGGGAGTCCATACGGCGATGACCTTCATATCATCGTTTACGGGCATTGTTTCAGGATCCCAGGTAGAACCGTTTTCGAACATCCAACCAACAAAATCATAAGCGCTCTTGGTGGGCGTTTCCAAATTGGTGACATAACCGCCACGGGTTACATTGACAGGATCCATAGAGCTTCCGCCGGCCGTATCAAACGTTACGGTTTTTGGATCAAAAAATACCCAAGCAGCCGCAACAGCAAGCACGATTGAAAGCAGAACCAAAACGGTAACGATAAACGCTCTCTTGCCGGAAGTCTTTTTCGGGGGCTGCATAGGTTGCATGGGTTGCATAAGTTGCATATCCATTTTCGTTTCCTCCTAAAAAATTACGTAAAATGTTTGCACAGTGGGGGATATTTGACACATTCTCCCACCCATAGAGTTACATTAAATATTATAACATTGTATTGTTACAAAGTCAAGGGTTTTTTTACAAAAAAACGAAGAGTTTACAAAATATTAAGAAGGAATTTTGAGTGCTCAAAGTCGAAAAAAAGAAAAAAGCGAGAGGAATTCTAAAATCCGGCGCGTTTTGGCGTTTTGGAACCGGTTTGGCGCAGACTTTGGTAGGGTGTTTTGCCTGTTATGGATTTGTAAACACTGATGAAATAGGAGATGCTGTTATATCCACAGCGCGTGGCGACCTCGCTGACCGAAGCATTTCCGCGGCAGAGCATTTTTTCTGCTTGATTGATGCGTGTTCGGTTGAGGTATTGTTTGAAGGTCATACCCGTTACGCGCCGAAAGCTCCGTGAAAAATAGCTATAGCTCATGCCAAGGCCGCGTGCGAGTTCTTGCTCGTCCATATCCTCGGAATAGTGGTTGCGCACATAAACCATCGTGTTGTAAATGAGTGCCGCAGTTTGGGTGTGCGGTGCCTTTTCCTCGGCAGGGGAATCGCTGCGCAGAATTTCCACCAAAAGTTCCATAATTTTGAGTTTAATCGCCACCTGTGATGCGTATTTTCGACCTTCGTGCTCTGCAATCAACGATTGCAGGGCAGAGAACAGGGGCGTTCCTTCAAGTTCTTCGCGCTTCCAAATATTTTTGCGTTCTTTGCGGTTGATGGCAAAGCGCATAACGTATTCCGCGCCTTCTTCCTCGGTGGAAAATTGCAGGAAGAAAGCAGGCGAAATTTTGATGACGTAATATTCGTTCTCGGGCAAATTTTTTGTGAAAACGTGGTGGATGGCATTGGAGCAAAAGAGGACAAGGTCGCCACTCGCAATTTCCTGCTCCACACCGTCAAGAAGAACGGTATAAGAGCCGTTTTTGACGTATAACAGCTCTACGGCTTTGTGAACGTGTGCCGCACAAGCCACAGACGTGGGCGGTGTGGCTTGCAAAAAGAACTCTGTTCCGTCGCCAACGATCTTTGGAAGCTCTACTTGAATGTTGTTTATGTTCATAATGTATTTTCCTCGCAGGACAAATTTGTTATATTTTTTGGCAATTCTATTATAGCATTCTTTTTGCAAAAAGTCTATAATAAAATTAGAAAAAACAAGAAAATATCAAAAAAATGCCGCGGATCGAGGCGGTATCATCTTAAAATAGAACAAAAAAGGAGAAAAGCTATGGAAAGAATCGTAAAAATCGGTATTATCGGATGTGGCGGCATTGCAAATGGCAAGCATATGCCCGCACTCTCTCGCATTCCCAACGTCAAAATGGTTGCATTTTGCGACCTCATTCAGGAAAGAGCAGAAAAGGCAAAGAACAAATATGGCACACCCGATGCAAAGGTGTATGTAGATTACAAGGAACTGCTCAAAGATGAGGAGATCGAAGTTGTTCACGTTCTCACTCCCAACCGCGAGCACGCACAAATCACCGTTGACGCTCTTTATGCAGGCAAGCACGTTATGTGCGAAAAGCCCATGGCAAAGACCGCGGCTGACGCTCGCAGAATGTACGAAGCCGCTGTTGCTACGGGCAAAAAATTGACAATCGGTTATCAACACCGCCAAAAGCCCCAAAGCATTTATGCAAAGAGATACATCGACTCCGGTGCGCTCGGTGAAATTTATTACGCAAACTGCTATGCTATTCGTCGTCGCGGAACTCCCAACTGGGGTGTATTCCTGGATGCCGAGGCACAAGGCGGTGGCCCCATCATCGACATCGCAACCCACTCTCTTGACCTCACCCTCTATCTAATGAACAACTACGAGCCCGAAATGGTTGTTGGCAGAACCCACAAGAAGCTTGAGCATCCCGAAGCCGGCAACATTTGGGGTGACAACGGCGTCAGCACCACTCCTCTCGAAGAGGCAGCTTGTGCATTCATTCGTATGAAGAATGGCGCTACTATTATGCTCGAAACCAGCTGGGCACTCAACACCTCTGAACCCATCGAAGAGGGCAGCTGCACACTCTGCGGTAGCAAAGAGGGCTTGCAAATTAAGAACAACGTCCTCAAAATCAACAAAATTGAGTTCGACCGTCAAACCGAAACCAAGGTTGATACCTCCGCCGGCGGTGTAGCATTCTACAGCGGTGCATCCTCGAATGCAATCGACGTTGAAGCGGCTAACTGGATCCGTTCCATCATTGATGACACCGATCCCGTTGTTCTTCCCAAGCAGGCATTGGTTGTTTCCGAAATCCTTGAGGCGATTTACGAGTCCTCCAAGACCGGAAAGCCGGTATACTTCGCATGAAGATAGCAGTATTTGGCGTTTGGCACGTCCACGCCCCCGATTACACGCGTAAGGCGCAAGCGCACGGTGAGGTGATCGGTTTTTATGAAAAAGACGATGCTCTGGCAGAGGGCTATGCAAAGGAATTCGGTCTTTACCGCTTTGCAACTCCCGAGGAACTGCTCGCAAGTGACGCAGAGGGCGTAATCGTTTGCTCCGCATCCTGCGACCACGCCGAGGATCTTGTTCGCATTGCGAATGCAAAAAAGCACATTTTCACCGAGAAAGTGCTCACACTCACCGACGAAGAAGCACTCCGCGTTCGTGAGGCGGTTGAAGCCAACGGTGTAACGCTAACGATTTCTCTCTTCCAAAAATATCTCGGTTCGCGCATTGCTGTCAAAGAAGTGGTTGAGAGCGGCGAGCTTGGAAAAATCAACTACGTACGCTTCCGTAACTGTCATTCGGGTAGTATCAACAACTGGTTGCCCACGCACTTCTACAATGCAAGAGAATGCGGCGGCGGTGCGATGATCGACTTGGGAGCCCACGGAATGTATCTCATTCATTGGCTGCTTGGCATGCCCGTTTCGGCATCTTCTGCCTTTACGCTTGCTTGCGAGAACCCTGTTGCCAACGCAAAGAATACCGATGGTGTGGAAGATAACGCTGTTACGGTGATGTCTTTTGCGAACGGTGCAATCGCCATCAACGAGACGGGATTTTGCTCCAACTGTGCACCTGTTGTTCTGGAAGTGCATGGCGAAAAGGGCTACGTACGCATGGAAGATGACTATGCTGTCGCCCACATTGTTAAACGTACGCAGGCAACCGGCGGCAAGCCCGTTGAGGTTGCTCCTGCACCCAATCGAGACCTTCCCATCATTCAATTTGTCAAGGGGGAAATCCTTGACGGCTGCGGCCTCGACGAAGCCCAAGCTCTGACGCATATGATGGTTATGGCTTACAAATAAATAGGATGCGTTTGTGGGGGAACCTTCTTGCAAGAAGGTTCCCCCACACCCCTTCCAAGAAATCTCGCACAAAAATATCAAAAAAGAATTCCAAAGGCACGGATAGACGGACAACGCGAACGCAGGGTTCGCTTTTGCTGCCGCAAGCTGGTAGGGACCACCAACCCTACCAGCTCAGAAAGTTGATTGGAATCGAATAATATTTGTAGGGGGCGACGTCCTCGACGCCCCTAGAAAATAAACGATTATCGTATGTGAAAACGGGCGATTCGTGAATCGCCCTTACAACCAAATTTTAATATTCACCGTAGGGGCGATTCACGAATCGCCCGAAAACGAACGCACACCGAACACGAAAGCGGGCGACCATTGGTCGCCCTTGTAAGACAAATTCTCACTTTTAGAGTAGAGCGGTGCTTGTCTATTGCTGTTTTTTGTTCTCGAAATACAACCAATAGTAGAAAAATATTAAAATAGTTGTATATTGACTTTTCTTTTGCATGTGATATAATAGAGTCAGAACCGGTTCAATCATAAAAAATGAGGTAAAAAAATGAGTAAAAATTTTTCTGACAACTTTAAGTCTATGCGAAAGCAAAGAGGATTAACGCAGGAACAAATTGCCGAAACGCTTGGAGTATCTTGTCAAGCCGTCAGCAAGTGGGAGACCAATTCTTCTTACCCCGATATTTCGCTCCTGCCAATCATCGCGGATTATTTCGGCGTGTCGGTGGACTACCTGATCGGTCACGACACAAGCAAACAAATCGAAGAAATCAATACTGTATGCGCGCAAGTTGGCGAATTGTTTGACCAAAAATGTTATTTGGAAGCAATTTCAATTCTGCGTGAGATGCTGATCAAACATCCCGGAAACGAAAAACTGATGTATAATCTTGCCGGGGCTTTGTCGGGAACATGCAGCGACTCCAAGGAGAATTATCAAGAAGCTATCTTGCTGTATCACAAAATTCTTGAAATCAGCACCGACACCGAAATGCGCAACAAAGTATCTCGCGATCTGATATATCGCTACTACACTTTGGGCGATATCGAAAAAGCAAAATATTTTGCAAACACCTTGCCCTCGTTCGATTTGTGCCGTGAGTATAATATGGGCAGAGGAAATGTTCTCAATGGCAAAGAGCTTTCCGATTATCTGCGCGCCAACATTCAACTCTACGGCAAAGCAATGCTGGAATGTTTTGAATATTTTGAAAATGTAAAGATTTTGACAGATGAAGAAAAGAAACCTTATAGCACAGAGATTGCAAAAGAAAAGATGGCGCTGTTGAGAGAAATTCTAAAATAAGTTTTTGAACTTTCCCTTGGCGTGAATTAAAAAAGAAGGACAGAGAATGAAATTTCTCTGTCCTTCGTCTTTTTATATTTTAGATGTTTTCCGCAATTATCTTATTAATCTGCTCGCGAATTTGAAGCAACGGTGCGGCTTCTTTTGCGCATCTGTCAAAGCGAATTTCTTCGCCAAAGATGCGCTCGAGTTCCTCTATCACGCGCTCACGTCCGACGAGTTGCTCTGCTAAACGGAATGCGCGTGCGTCCTGCAATGCCTCAAAAAAGGAGAGGATGCGGAGAGACTCAAGAGCGGTTCCGTCCTGTGCGGGGTAGACCGAGAAAGCGTCTCCCGCTGGGAAAGAATACCCGGCACAGGTATCGAGATAGGGATTGATGGGGTTGCGTGAGAGCGAATTGTTGTAAAAATTATATCCCCAATGCAAAAAACCAACGATGTTGAATTTATAAAACTGCAATCCAATCGAGCGCGTTCTCCAAAGAGGCATTGCAACAAATCGGTTGGAAACGCCCTTTTCCTGCGCGCAACAATAATAGGTCCAAAGACCCGTCACACCTGCCTCGATGAAGGGCGCAATGTGATCGTTTGATGGAATGGGGAGCTCCACAAGACCGTCTTGATAGAATTCAAGGTTGGAGAGTGCATCCATAATAGGGTAGCCCTCAAGCAGATCCGCCACAATCGCCTTTGCGGCACGGTAGCTGTCAATATGCAACTGATTTGGCTCGTCCGACAGGTGGAAGTAACAACGCTTATCGTCACCACGTGCCTTCATATGGCAAAGAAAAGCGGTCAGGAACGCGCGAAGATACGTGGTGTACTCTTCACTCGTAGAATCGGTTTCCCAGCCGAAAATACGCTTATATTCGCCGTCAACGGTTGCCATGATTTTTGGCGCGTTCTTTGCACCCCATTGGGTGAACAAATGGGCGATTTCAAAATAGCGAATGCCTACGCGGTTGCACATTTCAATCCAACGGTCAAGTTTATCAAAGCCGAAGGAATATTCGCCATTTTCCACGGTAACGTCCACCAGTTGTGTGGTGGTGCGCTCGCCGCCTACGGCAGTATCAAGCGGAGGCGTATGCACGGGTGTGAGTAGCATATTGATGCCGTTCTTGGCGGCGGTGGCGGCAAAGTTCTCCACAATGCGCCAATGCTCCTCGCTCCAAACTTCCACGTTGTAGTAATTTGCCAAGCAGTCGCAGTGGAACCACTGTGTCAAAATCATTTCCTGTGGCGGCAGGAGGGCGTCGATAACGGTGAGCGTGAGTGTGTTTTGTGAGAAAATTTCACCTTTTCCGTTTACAAATCGCAAGGTGATGGTATGCTCTCCCGCAGGGAGACGTTCGCCAAGATCAAGTTCAATCCAAATTGCTTGCAGCTGTCCGCGCATTACCGAAACACCGCCATATTGCAGAGGCGAGAGCAGATCTGGGTAAAGTCCGGGAGTAGTGCGCAGATAGTTGTCATCGCCCCCTTCTTGCAAGCAGGCAATCGTAACAGGAACATTATCCACGCGGCGCACCGAACAAAGCTCTTTGTCAATTCCCTCCATCTGCAAGCGATGGTTTGCCGCGCGGTAGGGGAGCGTGGAATCGTTTGCGTCATCGGTGTATAGTAGTTGAAAAGACACGCGCTCGTTTTTAAGTGCCGAAAGATGTGTCAGTTCGGGATAATCGGCAATGTTGCTATTGAGGAAGCATTTTTCCATTGACGAAGTGATTTTTGTTAAAATCATCGGGTTCTCCTTTGCTGGGAAATGTTTTTGCTTACAGTATAGCACACTTTGCTCATTTTTGCAAGAATTTGTTTCAAAAGAATGGCACAAATCGTTCAAAACGCAGAAAATCGGCAAAACTTATTGAAAAGAGGAAAAATATATGCTATAATAAACTGGGTTAGTTTGGAAACCCAAATGCACTTTGCAGAATTTCCGAAAGGAGAACGATAAATGAAAATTGCATTGATTGCACACGACAAGAAAAAAGACGACATGATCCAACTTGCAGTCAAATACCGCGAAGTGCTGGCTCCCCACGATCTTTACGCCACGGGAACAACCGGCACAATGGTGATGGGAGAGACGGGATTGAAGATTACACGCATGAAGAGCGGACCGCTTGGCGGCGACCAACAAATCGGCTCGATGATTGCCGAGGGTAAGCTCGACCTCGTCATCTTCTTGCGCGATCCCCTCACGGCACAGCCGCACGAGCCCGATGTGTCGGCTCTGTTGCGTCTTTGCGACGTGCAGAACATTCCGCTTGCCACCAACGTGCACAGCGCAGAAATAATGCTCGCGCACATCGGTAAATAACCCCTCGTTCACTTTGATAAAAGACTATTAGAAATACGGAAGGAAAAAGACAACAATGAATGCTGTAATGAATTTTTTGTTTGAAAATCAAAATTTTCAGTTACTTGAAATGATCCTCGGCCTGTGCCTCTTTCTTTTTGGTATGAACCTGATGGGTGAGGCGCTCGAACGCCGCGCGGGTACGGCTCTGCGCTCTCTGCTTGGCAAGCTGACCACCAACAAGCTGGCGGGATTTTTGACCGGTATGGGCGTAACGGCGGTGATTCAAAGCTCGTCAGCCACCACGGTCATGGTCGTCGGTTTTGTTAACTCAGGACTGATGACGCTGAAGCAAGCCATCAACGTCATTCTCGGTGCAAACGTAGGTACAACCGTTACCGCGTGGATACTCAGTTTGAGCGGTATTGAGGGTGGCGGTATCCTGCAGCTCTTTAAGCCCAGCACCTTTACACCCATTCTCGCCCTTGTCGGTATCGTTATGTATATCTTCCTCAAGGGAGAGAAGAAAAAGGACACGGGAATGATCCTTTTGGGCTTTGCTACTCTGATGTTTGGTATGGAGACGATGTCGGGGGCTGTTAAGGGGCTTGCAAACGTACCCGAGTTTACGCAACTGTTCACAATGTTCGAAAATCCCATTCTCGGTCTTTTGGCAGGAGCGGTGCTGACAGCGATTATCCAATCCTCCTCGGCATCTGTCGGTATTCTGCAAGCACTTGCAGCAACGGGGAGCGTTACCTACGGTGCTACTATCCCGATCATTATGGGGCAAAACATCGGTACTTGCGTTACCGCAATGATCTCCTCGGTCGGTACCACCAAAAACGCAAAAAGAGCCGCATTTGTGCATCTTTCCTTTAACGTTCTGGGTGCGGTCCTGCTGTTAATTGCTTTTGTTGTTTTACGTGCTGTTTTCGAACCTGCAATTCTTGCTGTAGCGGCAAGTGAGTTTGGTATTGCCGTAGCACATTCTATTTTTAACGTGGCTTGCGTGCTGATCTTCCTGCCGCTATCTTCTCTCCTTGAAAAACTCGCGCTGACTCTCATTCCCGATGCAAAGGTTCCCGAGGTCATCTCCGAGCTCGACGACCGTTTGCTTCAAACCCCGCAGTTGGCTCTGGAGCGTTGCCGTGTGTTGGTTGGTGAGATGGCAGAGGCCGCAAACAACTCGATTATAGGAGCTTTGAATTGCCTTGACAACTACACCGAAGCCGCCGCTCAAGAGGTGCGCGAGGCAGAGGATCTGACCGACCACTACGAGGATATCCTCGGCACGTATCTTGTTAAATTGGGAAGCCGACAGATTGGTGAATCGAACAGTGCCGAGACCACCGAGTTGCTCCGCTTGATCGGTGACATCGAGCGTATTGCCGATCACAGTGTTAACATTCTCGAATCTGCCGAAGAATTGCGCGAAAAGGAATTGCAATTCTCCGATAAGGCAAAGGGCGAGCTTGCCGTTCTCGTATCTGCTACACACGAAATTCTCAACCTGACAATGTCTGCTATCGCCACGGGCGACCTTGCGGTTGCCGCAAAGGTAGAGCCCTTGGAGCAAATTATTGACGATCTTAAGGAAGAACTCCGTACACGCCACAGTGTGCGCCTCAGTCAGGGCAACTGCTCTATTGAGACCGGCTTTGTGTGGTCTGACCTTTTGACCAACCTCGAGCGTATATCCGACCACTGCTCCAATGTTGCGGGCTGCATCATCGATACCGCTCACCATAACCTCAACCTGCACGAGTCTACCCGTGCTATCCATGAAAACGACGCGTTCTTTAAGGAACAATTCAACCTTTATAAAGAACAATATAAATTGGCGTAATTTGATAAGAAATGCGGGGGAACCTTTTTCAGCGAAAAAGGTTCCCCCGCACCCCTTCCAAAAAGCACTCGCACAAAAGGGCTATAAAAACAAGTCGTTAGTGTGCGA
>JAZSFM010000002.1:0-13264 GCA_045532215.1 Eubacteriales bacterium
TAAGAAGAAATATGGACGAATGACCGTAGGCGCGTGGCTGAATATGGAAATGGAGCATACCAATCCCATTTGGATGGTATTGATGGGCGGTGGACTCATGATTGGCGGAATGCTCGTGCGCTTTTTTGTGGGAGCGCCGCACGTTATGCTGATGTCACTCGGTGTCAATGATATGGTTCCGCCTGCGTGGCTGATGGCACTTTTGTGGACAGTCTCCTTTTTGGTGGTGGGATGTGCCGCGGGCTTTGCCTTTGGCTACCGCGCCCACGGCTGTGAGGTGGATAAATACAAAGGCGGTATGCTCTTTGTTCTGCTTGCAGTATTGGAACTTTGTTGGTATCCCACCTTTTTCGGCGCAGGATTGCTCTTTTTGAGTGTTCTCGAAAGCATCCTCATTCTCATTCTCTGCACGGGTGTCACGCTTTGCTTTTATCGCGTCAGCAAGTTTGCGGGGATGCTTCTTTTGCTTCACGAACTTTGGCTTGTTTATATGCTCATTCTCAATTTTGCGGTGTTTTTTAATGCATAAGAATATTGATTTTGCCTCAATACTTTAAAAAAAGAGAATTTTTTCAAAACCACTTTACAAATACACAAAAATGTGATATACTGAATATGCCAAACAAATTCAATATTCCATACCACGTAGGCGTGTATTTTTATCTTGGTAAAAATACAGGCTCGGTTTTGCATGGCGTTTACGTTGTGTGGAATGAATTTGTTTGGCGACAATCGGAGTCGTGTGTTTTTCGGTGCGCTGGCTTTGGTTGGCGCACTTTTTAGTTCACCGAACTGGGGAAGTTGAAACAAAAGAAAAAACGGAGGAAACAAAAATGAAAAGAATTGTAGCTGTTTTGTTGGTTGTTGCTGCGCTTGTCACAATGGCAAGTTGTAACAAAAAAGTTTACGAAGCGGATGCTAAGGAATTCACATCGGATGGATTAACACTTACCCTGACCGATGCGTTTACAAAAAAAGACCAAGAGGGATACACAGTATGCTATGACTCTAAAGAAGTAGCTGTAATCGCTCTTAAGGAATCCTTTTCTTTGCAAGCAGGCGTTAAGGATTGGACTCTTGAATACTATGCTGACCAGATCAAGACTGCCAACTCCAAGCACTCTCCCAGTGATCCCGTAAAGGTTGGCGATCGTATGGTCATTGAATATACCTTTTATAACCCCGATACCGATATTACATACCACTATTATACCTGCATGTATAAGGGAAGCGATGCATTTTGGATGGTTCAATTTGCTTGTGACGTGAATAATATTGATGAATATAAGCCCTATATGATGCAGTGGGCAGATTCTGTTCGTGTTTGATCTAAAATATAAAATTGAAATAGTGACTTTCCCAAAAAACAAAGCGGATGAGATCGAAATCTCATCCGCTTTGTTTTTATCATAGTTTTAAATGTCATCTGTTGAAGTGTTATTGATAATCGCCAAATCTATCCATACCTGTCCAGCGGCAAGCATCTCGCGTTTTACAATGAGGGCATCTTAGGTTTGCTTTTCCAAAAGTTCTAATGGTGGTGTATCTTCTAAAGAGCATATGATACCATTTTTTATAAAATTCACCGCCACAGTTCGGGCATACAAAGGGCTTTTCTACAACGTCTTGGTATTCATGATACCAATAGTCAAATTCCATTGCCTCCACAAACAATCTGGGCAGTTTGATAATAAAGGTGATAAATCTGCCAAACATAAAACCTCCAAAAATAATGCAAAATGTATCAAGAGAATAGAATCCAATCTCTTGACTACATTATAGCATATATAAAAGCATTTGTCAATAGATTTTTCTAAAAAAAATAGAAAAAGGGCTGTTTTTCCAAAAACAGCCCTCATATTTATTGATTTTCAAAGCGTTTGAGAATGGTTTCATAGGTGAGACCATAACTCTGGGCAATATCGCGTGCATAGCTCTTGCCGTCGGGCTTTGCGCGCGTAATCTTAAAGGAACGTTTGCCTTCGCCTTTTATACCTGCCACAAGCGTGTCAATGGCGACACCACCAGATGCTAGGGATCGTGCATTGATGTTGTCAATCTCTGCGGCAAGCTCGTGCAAGTGGGTAGAGAAGAGACATCTGCATCCAACATGTGCCAAACCGCCAAGCACCTCTGCGGCAATGTATGATGCCTCAAAACTGCCTGTGGATGAAAGCGATTCATCAAGAAGCACAAGACTGTTTGCGGTTACGCAGTCAAGAATTTCACTCAAACGTGCACATTCCTCACCAAGACGTCCTTTGTCAATAGTATCGTCCGCACCGGTAGGGAAGTGTGTATAAATGCCGTCAACGGGAGACATCATCGCACTCTCGGCAGGTACATACATACCCAACTGCATCATGACCTGTGCAAGTCCAATGGCGCAGGTGATAACCGATTTACCGCCGCGGTTCGGGCCGGAGAGAACGTAAATCGTTGCATTTTCATCAAAGATGAGGTCGTTCGCAACGATCTCATCCTCAATTTTGAGAGCTACGCAGGGGTTGTAAAGACCGGTTGCCGAGAAAGCGCGCTCTTCCATCGGGCGAATGTCGGGCAAGGAGAGTACGCAACCCTTATCACGCAGTGCGCGGAGCATATTCGTTCCCTTAACCAAAAATTCAAATTCTGGCATTAGGTTGAGCAGGAACTCGGTGTTTTCCAAAACGTAGGTTTGCACAATCTTTTTCCAAGAACGCAAGGAGGAGCGATAAACGTCATTGATAGCACTGTTAAAAGCGAGAGAGAGAGCCATTTTTTGATTTTCGCTCTGCTTTTTGCCAAAGGGAACGAGGTTTGCAATACAAGTATAGTTATCATTTTTGAAATCGAGGCGCAGAATTTTATCAAGTGCATCGCCCGATTTGAAGGTCTCGGCGTTGATAGAGAGAACACCAGCCGACGAGGGACGAAGTTGCGCATCAAGATTAACACCGACCGTTACACTCTTAATTTCGCGTACGCGGCGTGTCAGTTCGTTCAGCTTTTCATTCAGTTCGCGATAGTATGTACTTTCCGCAAGTGTGGTGACAAGTTCGGAGAGTGCCAAAAAGGCAGGGCTCTTGAGTTCACTCTTTACTTTGGTCAAGCATTCGTGTAGTACCTTAACGCTCGAAACGTAAAGCTCAATTTCGGTAATGCTCGAGAGATAATCATTGGTGTCACCGCTATCCGCTTCAAGACGACGGAGCTCCATAATATCATTGAGCACGGGCACGAGCTTGTTGAGCATATCGGTCAGCGCTTCGCAACGGAGCATATCATCAAAAGTAGCAATGCGGTAGCGAATGACTTCTGCATCCATTGTGAAGAACTCCGAAAGATCGCGATTCTTGAGATTGAAAACTTCAAGAAGTCCTAATTCTTGCAGAGTAAAGAGATCAATATCCGGAACGCACTCGCCGCTATCGTGCTTTTTACGCAAATCCTCATTCGGATAGATCAGACTAAAGGTGTTAAAATCCATATTTGAAGGATCCTTTCTTCCAAAACTACGTATAGTATAACATACTTTTTGCAATTCGTCTATACCAAGAGCGAAAAAAATCAAAAAAATGCTATTGAAAAAACACACAAAGTGTTGTATAATAAAAAGGATAAAAAGAAAGGGAGGGCAAATGCCGTGACTTTTGACAACTTTCTGCCGGACTATGGCATTTTGCCGTCCGCGTATTTTGAAAGAAGTGCCATTACAAACCCGATAGAACTTTTTTGGAGCGATGATCTCTGCGCGCTGTTGCGCCTTTGCGGCGAGGGCGAGGATGCAATAGGGGAAAGTGCCTCGGATTTTGACAAATTTCAAGCCCTTTGCCGTGCTCTGCCTTTACTTGATGGACACCCTACTCGCGCGTGGGTTGTCTCCATTCTTAAAAAGTACTTCGATGTAAAAGAACTTCCCATAGAAGAAACTGCCGCCACCGTTTGGAAAATCCTTTGCGGGCGCCTTTTTAGGGAACCTCTCTCACCGCAAACATTTGTTAGTGGTGCTTGGTTGTGCGATGGCTTGACGATTCCGAGCACATTGCCCGAGAATGTTACTCCCGTATTGAATGCAAATCTCTTACTCCAAACCAACGCCAAAACCGCTGCCGGTTGGAGTGCCGAGATTGCAGAAACTGTTTCGCGCTTTGCTGCAAACAGATGCTCAAAAATCGTTTTTGAAATCCGTAAGAGCTTTGATTTTGTCACGCCCTCGCTTTATCACGTTGACCGCGTCTTGTCGCTTGCAAAAAAGGATCGTGAGGCTACAAACATCTTAACCTGCCAACTAACGCGCGAGCTTTGCACCTTTGCACAAGCGCACGACCTCTTGCTCGTTCTCGAATGTAACGAAAATTTCTCCGCTCTCGCACGCCTTTTGGAGTATGCCGAGGAGAGTGTTGGACTCCCGCGTATTTGTTGGAGTGTGCGAGAGGTAAGAGAGGCACACACACTTTTGGATTTTACTGCACAAGCGCACAAAAACGAAATATTTGCCGCTCTTGCTTATAAGAACGTTATGACACAGAAAGAACTTTCCGACACCCTCGAATCCTGGCAAGTGCGCTATCCCGTGGGCAAACTTTGCTTTATCACCGCGTGCGATCTTCGACAAACTTCTTATGCGCAAGCAGATATTGCAGATATGCTGAGAAAGCCGAAAACAAAAATCTAAAATCCGCGAAAAAAGCGAAAAAATATCTTGCAAACGCAATTTTCGTATGCTATAATATAATAAAAGAGTATGCTTGTAAGTAAAAAGAAAGGATAACGAAAAATGACCTCAATTCTCAAAAAATATCTTCCCACAATTATGGCGATTGCCGCTATTGTATCCTTTGTTGGTGCCATTTTGGTGTTGGCTATTCCCGTGGCACGCACCGATGTGCCTTATAAGCAGGTTTTGGGCATCATCATTGCGGTATTCATGTTCCTTTTGGCAGGACTGATTGCCATCTATCTCTGGCTCAACCGCGATACCGAGCCCAACTTCTTCCTCTTCGACCGTCAAAGAAAGCGTAATATTTCCATCGACGATTTGACCTTCAAGTTTGCAAACGAGCGTTTATCCTTCTTGCTCACAACCGTTAGCCAGTCGGCAGAAGACCTTTGGAAAGAAGATGTTCTTGAAAACGAGCTTAAACTTGGTTACCGCAAGGTCTACCGTCCGCTTATCGCTTACAAGATGCTGTACGATCTTGCTGACAAGAACGTTGATTCCTATTGGGAATATCTCCAAACGGCTACGCCCGAAACCATTCTTTCCATTGCGCGTGCGTTGGAACAAGCAGGCGAGACCGAAATGCCCAAAACCTTCGTTTTTATCATGGAGAACTACCGCGGCGAGCCGAACAAAATTCGCAACTTTATCATCGGCAATCAAAAGTACATCCGCGGCCGCATTATGGCTTACATCAAACGCAACATTGAAATGTTTTATTAAAATGAAACAAACAAAAAAGAAACAACTATTGGTTGTTTCTTTTTTTCTGCCTTTTTCACCTTTTTCCTTCATTTTATGATATAATGGGAGAGAACAAAGCTACTTTTCAAAATTTTTTTCGTTTTTTCCCAACCTTTTTCTTCTGATTTGTGTCTTAAAGACAAGCGCTTAAAAATGGGAACTCCCAAATCCCGAGAAAGGAGAGTGCATATGCACCATCGAAACCAACAGGATGAAACTCTGGTAATGCTGACTTTGGCAGGCGACGAGACTGCATACGAGTCTTTGGTAACACGTTATCAAAAGGCGGTTATTTCATCCGCTCTATCGATTACCAAAAATCAATTTATTGCAGAGGATGCCGCACAGGATGCCTTTGTTACGGCTTGGATGAAGCTGGACACCCTACAAGAGCCCTCAAAATTTGCTTCTTGGGTGTGCCGCATCGCAAAAAACTGTGCCTTGAATATGATCGGTCGTTATCGTAGCTTTCTTCCGCTTGACGTAGTCGATAACGTCAATGTCTTCTCCGATGCTGCCGCGAACCCCGCCGAGATCTATGCGCTGTCCGAGGAGCGAGAAGAAGTCAACAAAAGCATCGAAGCACTGCCCGAAAAGGTAAAGCAGATCATTCATCTGCACTATTTCGAGGGACTTTCCGTCGTCGAGATCGCAGACCGGTTGCGTATCTCCGAGGGAACGGTCAAATGGCAGTTGCACGATGGCAGAAAACGAATCAGAAAGGAGCTTTGTGCTATGAATGAAAAGTATAGCGATACACTTGTCCAGCGTGTTATGAAAAAGGTGGAAGAACTCAAACTTTGGCAAGTGAGAAATGACAAAAGCGGTTTTGAGAAAGTATATAAGGAAGTTTTGAAAGAAGTAGAAGAGCTTCCTGAATCCCAACAAAAGCAGCACGCGCTTGCCGACGTACTGATGCGCGGTTGGTGGTGGTTGCCCGGCAAAAAGAATGACGAGCTCTTTGCCCGCATTGCCAAAGCCGCTATGGAAGGCAAAAACGAAGAGGTGATGACCTTTATCGTATCCCGTGAGGATTCCAACGTCTGGGGCGGTGCGCGCATTGATTTTATGAGGGAAAAGCAAATTCCTCGCCTTGAGGCGGCTGGTTTTGTCAAAACGCTCGGTCGCGAGTGGTTTTGGTTGGGTATCAACCTCTATTCTCAAGGCAAACCCGAAGAAGGTCTTGCTGCACTTAATAAAGTTGAAGAGGTTTTGCAAAAGGGTGACACCTACTACACGGTTCTTCCGTATGCAAAAAAGGTAAAAGAAGAGGTCGCAACCCGCTATAAGGGCGTTGTGAAGCAACGGTACAGAGTAAACGCTTTAACCGAGGAATACCGCAATATTAACGGCAATCTTTGTTTTTGGAAAGAGGATGGCATAGGCGAAGGGTATCTCGCCTCTTGTGACCGCCAAAGCGCGCAGATCTTTTTGAATGCATCTCACTGTGACGGAAGATTTTTTGCGGACGTAGCCGTTGGTGAGACCTTCACCGGCAGTGACGGTACTACGCAGACCTATATTGCAAATAACGAAACCGTTGAAACGCCTGCAGGTAAATTTGAGGGGTGTCATGTATGGGAGATCAGACGGTGGACAGATACGCAAAAGATCGTTTGCCGCACCTACTACTGTGAGGGAGTTGGTATCGTCCGTCAGGATCACACCACCGATGATGCAACAGAGGTGCATTTGCTCAAATCCTACAATGTGAAAAATCCCGCAGGATTGTTGCCGCTTGATGAGGGCAATACTTGGGAATACACATCCCTGCAAGGCAGTGAGGTATTTGTCCAAGAGCTGATCTATTCCGTTGGTTTTGCAAGCGAAGAAAAGACAATACTCATCCATTGGCATAATATTGAACGTGTTAAGTATGACGAAAATAGTTGGCTTGATGCAGTACAGGAAATTGCAAACGACTATTGCATCACCAAACATAAAAATTCTCATATCTGCGATATTACCCCCGCTATTGAGCGCGCCGAACAGTTGGCTCTCACGCCTATGCAAAAGGCGCACACCAAAGCCGCCGCATCGGTAGCACGCAGAATTATGGCAACCGATCCCGAGTTCAATCCCAACTGCACGACAACAGGACATTGGAATTTCTTTGGTAGAGAGTACCTTCGCAAAAAGGGAGACACCGTTACTGTTACCGAGTACAATCCCCGTTGGTCGTTTGAATGGAAGAATATGGGCGACTTTAGCCCTGCCGATGATCCGTTGCTTTACAGTGATATTTTTGGTATTTTGCAGGACGCAACCAAATGCGTTTGGTCAGACGAGTGGCGCATCGGTGCTTCTCCTATCATCGAATACAATAGGTGGGATACAGCCATTAAAGCGCAAATTACTTGCGAGGATGGTGGAACCATCACAACCAAGGCAGGTACGTTTGAGAATTGCTTCAAGCTTTGCGTAGATTCTCAAGGTATGGGAAGCGGTCTTACTTACCGCAACGGCAACAAGGTCTACTATTTTGCCGAAGGCATTGGCATTGTACGTGTTGAAAACGAATACTGTGACGGTGCTCGAACAGCTGTCTATGAGCTGACCTCCTACACGGGAACGGGCAAGGGCTTTATGCCGTTGGAGAACGGTATGACACGCCGTTACGATGCACTTGACCTTACCGACGGCTTTGTAGCCGCCGTTGAGTATGAATTTGTAGCCGATGCGGATGGAGATATTGTCCTTTTCTCCAATCAAATCGGTATCCGCGAGGTTCCACCTCCCATTACGCAATATAGCGCAATTTTGAGTGAACAGATCGAAGACCGCCTGTGGGAAGATAAAAAGTACACAGAAAGTCGCCTTTGCCACGACATTAACAATTTCCATCTTTTGTGCCATTTCATAGGACGTAATTCCAGACATTGGGCGGCACAAGAAAAGGCGGTTGCGTGGGGCAAATATCGCCTGAAAATAATGGAAAGTCTTGGTGAGGGAACGGTTCCCGATGCTTGGATCGGAAATTATGCAAGTTCAAGTTTCCGCATCGCGTGTGCGCTGTTCGGCTGTGGCAGAAAAGAAGAGGGCTATGAATGGCTTGAAAAGGCCTTCGAGGCATATCCTAAGTGGGAAGATATCCCCGACGGCGCCGAGCTCGACGTAGGCGACCCGCTGATTTTTGGCGGCGTTAAGGTAATCAAAGGGAAGTCCTATATCAAGCTTCCCGATGGTAAAAAAGAACCTATCTCCTACGAATGGTTGTTCGAGGGTGAATCTGACTTGATGTATTACGGTATGACCGCAACGAGCGGTTGGGAATGGTTTAACCCCGTTCGCAATGAGGAGCGATTCAAGGAATACATTGAACGTGCCCGCGAAATAGCCAATAAGAAGAAATAAATTTTGTGGGGGAACTTCTTGAGAGAAGTTCCCCCTTTTATTTGTATCTACCTACTTTCTTAGCGGATAGGGTTAGTGGTCCCTAGCCGCTCGCGACAGCAAAAGCGAGGTTTACCTCGCGTCGTCCGTCTATTCGTGAACTAACAATGCAATTTGATTATTTGTCGTGAGAAAGTTCTTGAAAGGGGTGTGGGGAAAACTTCTTTCAAGAAGTTTTCCCCACATAAACCGTGTCCTTATTAAAATACAGGATAACCCGCCTTGGTGTGTGCTTCCACGAGGTCGTTGCACATAGCCCCGATCTCATGGGTAGAGAGCTGTGCACCTGTGTGAGGATCCATCATAGCCGCCTGATAGAGATGCTCGATCTTGCCCGTGCGAGCCGCCTCAATGGTGAGGAGCTGCGGGTAGATGTTCGAGCAGTTCATAGCAGCGAGTTGCAGAGGCAGATCCCCAACGTAGGTAGGCGTTACACCGTTGTTGTCAACAAGGCAGGGAACCTCAACACACGCCTCGCGAGGCAGGTTGGAGATACATCCGTTGTTGAGTACGTTGCCGCCAATCTTTAAGGGCGTGTTCGTCCAGATCGCTTCCATAATGCGGGAAGCATATTCGTGTGAACGTGTGTGTTGAATGTTGCCGCCGTTCATAATCTCTTCTTTTTGCTTTTGCCAATTTGCAATTTGATTGATGCAACGGCGCGGATATTCGTCAAGCGGAATATTAAATTTCTCAATCAGGTCATCGCGGCCTGCTTTGATGTAGAAGGGATTGTATTCAGCGTTGTGCTCGCTGCTTTCGGTGCAGTAGTAGCCAAGCTTTTCAATGTAGTCAAAGCGAACCATATCCCAGTGCTTTTGGGTTGCGTTCTTTTCTTTTGCGCGGCGCTTGATCTCGGGGTAGAGATCGTTGCCGTCCTTATCGAAGATCTCAAGCAGCCACGCCATGTGGTTGATGCCTGCAATTTTGGTTTGCACCGTGGTAGGATCGATATCAAAGCCAAGGATGTCGAGAAGCGTTGGCACGCAGACCTGTACGCTGTGGCAAAGACCTACCGTTTTTACGTTGGTGTAGCGTTGCATATAACCCGAAAGGATCGCCATAGGATTGGTGTAGTTGAGGAACCACGCGTTGGGGCAGACTTCTTCAATATCTTCGGCAAAGCCCTTCATTACGTGAATGGTGCGCAAACCACGCATAATGCCGCCAATACCGAGCGTGTCTCCGATGGTTTGACGCAGGCCGTATTTTTTGGGAGTTTCAAAGTCAATAATGGTGCAAGGATCATAAAGACCGACTTGAATCGCATTGACTACAAAATCAGCACCGCGCAAAGCATCTTTGCGTTCGGGAATACCAAGATATTTTTTAATGGTTGCGCGACCTTGGTTAAAGGTTTTGTTCATCGCATCAATTACGAGATAAGACTCTTCCAAACGGATGGGATCAATGTCATAAAGTGCGATTTCAACGTCGTGGAACGAGGGACATAGCATCGTGTCGCCAAGTACATTTTTAGAGAATACGGTGCTTCCGGCACCCATAAATGTAACTTTCATTTTTAATTCCTTTCTGTTAACAATCATTTGGGTTACAATCTAAACAAAGGAACGCAAATTTTGCGTTCCTTTGTGACTTATTTATTTATTTATTTATAAAGAGTGGGAAAATCGGTGGTAAGAACCGTGTTCGTGTACTTGTTGAATTGCTCGGAGGTGATTACGCCTGCATCCAAAAGACTTTGGAAATAACGAATCTTGCCTTCGGTGCTGGTGGGCAGTGCTACAGTTGTGGTAGAAACAGCAGGTGTTGCGGTAACAACAGGTGCAACAGTGGTGGCTTGGGTAACAACAGTAGCGGGCGCTTGCAACATCGTGAAGAGCGCGTCATAGAGAGTTTTTTTGTTCTTCAGTTGACGGAATTTGAATGTTCTGAAGGGAACATGAACGATGAGGCAAGAAGCGCCAAAGTCAATACCCTTGATGGAGGTAACGGGGATTTCAAGTGTCTTCTTACCCTTGGTGTAAATAAACTTATCAGCAGTGATGATAAGAGAACGCTTGCGGATGAAAATGATTGCGCAAAGGATTGCAACTACAACAAGAGCAGCAACAATAATCAACATAACGTTGATGGCATCTGCATAGTGGAAGGTGTAGTCATAGAATGTTTCACATGCAGGGATTTCATTGCATCTCTTGAAGGCAAAGAATTCGATAGCGATGTAGGAATAGAATACAGCGGGAATAATTGCTGCTGCAATTACAAACAGCCAAGGCCAGAGTCTCTTCTTAAAAACGCCTGCTGCTACCACATTGGAAGCGGCAACTTTTACTTTTTTCTTGTTTTTCATAAAAATAAACCTCCAAAAATTTTATACAACTATAGTATAACGCCATTTCCTCATTTTGTCAAGAGGAAAATGGAAAAATCATAAAATAAAAAAGCGAGAACCTTATTTTTTTGATTCTCGCTTTTTAGCAATTCTAAATATTATTTTTTGATTTTGGGTTTGCCACCGTACAGTTCAGGGAATTCCTCGCGGTAGATAATTGCGTTGCGTCTGTTTTTCTCTTCCGTGGTGATATCGCCTCTCAACCAAAGGATTTTGTTAAATTGCAATTTTTCATAAACCGTTTCGGGTGCTTTCGCGGGGAGTTCGGGCAGTATTTTCTTGGGGGCAGGTTGCTCAACGGGAACGCCAATCATGGGAATTTGGTTTTCAGTAGAATTCATTACAAGAGCCATAACTACGGGAACATTCTTATTGGCGATCAAATTTTCCAAAGTAAGGGAATCGGCTATGGGAGACGCAACAGCATCATCGGAAGTAGGTACTTTAGGAGAATCAATCTCGGAAGCTTCGGTTTCCACTGCTACAGGTTGCTTTGTCAAAGCCATCTTTTGTCCAATAAAAGCAACAACCTCTTCATAATTCTTCATGTTCTTTATGCAAAGGGGTTTCTTGATAGCTTTGAATTTTGAGCACTTCTTGTTAGTCGCTTTAACACGCGCCTTTTTCTCGCAGGAAATTTTTACACTTTTTTTGTTGGCTGTTTCAACATCTGTAATCTCGTTGTAGAAAATTACAAATTTGTTTTTTCCGTTACATGCGATAACGTACCTATCGGTGCAAACAATATCCATAGCATTATTTTTGGAAATGCGACGGATTCTTGCAAAGCAAAGAATGATAACAGCAACACCGATTAGAAGTGCATAAGTGGGGTTCATCCAATGAAAATGCAGAGAGTTTAGAATAGGGAAAGCGATTGCTAACAAAAGAAAGAAGATCGGCCACCCCTTCTTTTTCTTAATCAGTTCGCCGTAAAGTGTATTATTACTAAACATTTTTATTTCCTCCAATGAAACATTATATACTATAGTATAACATACGATGACGCATTTGTAAAGTCTTTTTTTGGGAAAATATGCTTTTAATTTTGCTTTTGCACGCTCTTATATTCGTCGTAATAGCGGTAATAAGGGCAGGACTGATGTTTCTGCGTTAAAAAGCGCACCATTTCGTCTTCATCCAGGTTCATCTGGCAGGAGTAAGTATCCCAATCCTCGTCGTAATCGTAGAATACGCAGTCCTCACAGCTGGATTCGCGTTTTTTCTTTGTTTCTGCCATAAATGATTATACCATTTCTTCAATGTGATAGATGTAATCGAGAGAGCGCAATGCCTCAATAATCTGGCTGTGCGTTTTATATTTTTTGAGTTCTTGGCTGCTGATGGAAATCGAAATAGAATATACGCTCAATCCCGAATGCTGATAAGCTGTATTCATTTCAATATCGTCAATTTTCATTCCAAGTTCACGAATGGTGGTAACAAAATTTTGCAAATATGCAATGTTTTTAAGTTCCAAGTGAACTTCAAAGTGGTTGGAACGATTTTTGAAGTAGCGCTCCATACGAGGGAAGACCGAAAGGGTGCAAATGAATGCAATGTAGGAAACAAGCGTTACAGTATAGAATCCTGCACCGATGCAAAGACCGAGAATAGCACTTGCCCAAAGAGCAACAGAGGTTGTCAGTCCTTTGATTTGGCTACGAGAACTATACAGAATGGAATTTACGGTAATAATTGCAACCGCAACAACACTTGCCGCGGAAATGAGATAGAGTCCATTCTCCGTGCCTTTCAACAGGTAAAGGTCCAACAACATTGCAATGGTTGTTGCAAGAGAAACGACCATAAAGGTTCGCAAACCGGCAGCGTGACGCTTTGAGGAACGTTCAAACCCAAGGTATGCAGAGAGTAAAAGCGAAAGTGTAATACGCAAAATAATAGAAAAGGCATTAAGGTCGGTTGCCCAAGCACCGAGCAGATTGGCAATAGGGTCGATCATACAAATTCTCCTTATTTTTTATTGCTGTGAAGATGTCGCATCATGGGACGTGTAGCTGCATAATGCTCCTCGGCTGCCTCGTCAAAGGCATCCTCGTTTTCTGCTT
>JAZSFM010000094.1:0-20604 GCA_045532215.1 Eubacteriales bacterium
CAAGGCGCAAATTGGTAGTGTAAACTCTAATATGGTAGTAAAGGATGGTAAGGAAGCACGTCTCTTCAACGTTGCTGCTTTCACCATCGTTGAAAAGCACGAGCACTCCTGGGATGATGCAACCTGCACCGCTCCCAAGACCTGCTCCGTATGTCAAGCAACCGAAGGCGAAGCCCTCGGCCATACTTGGACAAATGCAACCTGCACAACTCCCAAGACTTGTTCCGTATGTAAAGCAACCGAAGGCGCAGCACTTGGTCACAAATGGGTAGATGCAACCTGTACCGCTCCCAAGACTTGTTCCGTATGTAAAGTAACCGAAGGCGAAGCTCTCGGCCACAGCTACCAAGAAAACGTAACGAACCCCACTTGCACCGCAGCGGGTTATACCACTTTTACTTGTAGCACTTGCGGTGATACCTACACTGAGGTTGGCGAAGTAGCTCTCGGTCACAACATCGTTATCGACAAAGCTGTTGCTGCTACCTGTACTGCAACCGGCCTTACCGAAGGCTCTCATTGCTCTAGATGCGATGGTGCAACCGTGGCACAACAAGTTATCACTGCTCTCGGTCACGAGGCAGGTGCAGCAGCAACCTGTACCACTGCTCAAACCTGTATCAGATGCGACCATGTATTCCACGTAGCTCTCGATCACAACTTTGTTGCTGGCTATTGCGAGCGTTGTGGCATTAGCGACGGTCACACCTGTGATTACAAAGCGGCTGTAACCGCTCCCACCTGCACCACAGCAGGATACACCACCTATACTTGTAGCGTATGTGGTAACACCTACACTGCTGACGAAACCGCAGCCCTCGGTCACACTTGGGTAGATGCAAACTGCCCCGCTCCCAAGACTTGCTCCGTATGTGATGCAACCGAAGGCGAAGCGCTCGGCCACAAAGCAGGCGCAGCAGCAACCTGTACCACTGCTCAAACTTGTATCAGATGCGATTACGAATTCGTAAAAGCCCTCGGTCACATTTGGGATGATGCGACCTGTCAAACTCCCAGAACTTGTTCCACATGTGGCGCAACCAACGGCACAGCTCTGGGTCACACTTGGGTAGCAGCAACCTGCACAACTCCCAAGACCTGTTCCACATGTCAAGCAACCGAAGGTGCAGCTCTCGGTCACACTGCAGGTGCAGCAGCAACCTGTACCACTTCTCAAATCTGTACTGTATGTCATGCAGAACTCGCAGCAGCTCTCGGTCACACTTGGGTAGATGCAAACTGCACCGCTCCCAAGACCTGCTCCACTTGTGGCGCAACCGAAGGTAATGCTCTCGGTCACGCTTGGGTAGCTGCAACCTGCACAGAGCCTAAGACTTGCACCACTTGTGGCGCAACCGAAGGCGAAGCTGTAGGTCACAAATGGAGCTCTGCAACCTGCGAAACTCCCTCCACCTGTGCTGAATGTGATCTCACTCAAGGCGAACCTCTCGGTCACAGCGGCAATGACGTAGGCGTTTGCACCGTTTGTGCAAAGAACCTTGTTATTTCTATTGACGAAGCTATTGAAATTGGCTTGTCCTACGCAAACACCAAATATAGTAGCGAATACTACTACATAAAACTGACTATCACCGAGGCAGTAAACACCACTACCAACATGGGCTTTACAAGAGCTAAAGTTAGAGATGACCTCTACTTTAGTATTGCCGGTGGTTACTTGACCAGTAGCACGGTAAATGATGTAAAAACAGATGATACCGTTATCTACAAGGCAAAGCTTGGTGCTGCATCCTCTAATATGGTAGTAACGGGCGGTCGTGAGCCTCGTTTGTATGAGGTTGCCTCCTATAAGGTTGTCAGCAACTCGCACACCCACGAATATAGCAACATCGGCGTTTGCAACACTTGCGGCCACAATGGTGTTATTAGCGTTGAAGATGCTATTGCAATTGGTATGACTTATGAAAATACCAAATACACCAACGACTATTACTACGTACAGCTGACTCTTGATCACCAAGTAAACCCCAACGGCTTTGCAAGAATGACCGTTTCGGAAGGCCTCTACGTTACTGTTGCCGGTGGTTATTTGACCGGTGACGCACAAGGCACTATCAAGCTTGGCAACACTGTTATCTTCAAAGCAAAGCTCGGTGCTTCAAGCTCCGCACTTACCACAGGCGGTAAGGAACTTCGTTTGTACGAGGTTGCTTCCTACCAAATCATCAGCCAACAGCACACCCACGTATATGGCGATACCGTAACCGTGGTTATTCCTGTTACCTGTGATACAGATGGAACAGGTACCATTGCTTGTGAATGCGGTAAGACAAAGGCAGTAGTTATTCCTGCAACCAAAGCCCACACCCCTGACAGCAATTTTGTATGTACTGTTTGCGGCAAGAGTGCGATCCTTTCCATTGATGAAGCGATTGCAATCGCTATGACGCTCGAGAAATCCGACCCCAACGCAGGCAAATACTACCTCACCGAACACTACTACTACATACAACTGACTCTCGATTACCAAGTAAACGCCAATGGCTTTGCAAGAGCTACCATTGCCGACAACCTCTACATTAGCGTCGCCGGTCCTTATGCCGCTTCCGCCAACTATGTTGAAGGCGCCATTCAAAAGGGTGACACCGTTATTTTCAAAGCAAAGATCGGTTCCGTCAACTCCACTATGACCACAGCCGGTCCGGTACCCAAAAAGGAGCTTCGTTTGTTCGAGGTTGCTGAGTATTACATCGTAGAAAGCAACGTTTCTACTACTGTTGATGGCAAAACCAACATTGCTACCACTAACTCCAATTTTGCAAACTTCACAGAAGTTACCAAAGCTCCCGCAGGCGTAAGCTTTGATCTCGGTTACCTCTACGTAAAGAATTCCGGACTTACTACTCTCGCAAATACTGCACTGGTTTGGAACACCAACAACACCTACAAGACCATTTCCTTTGATCTTTACGTTGGTAAGATCACAGGCAAAGACGGCAATGCATGCACCGAGGTAGAATTCCAAATTTCCGCAGGTACAGCCTTTGCATCGATTGTTGATGCAAACGGCAATGCTGTTACCGTTAACTACGGAGATGCTCCCTATGTTGTTCTGCAACAGGGTCAATCCTATCACATCGTTGTTGATGTAAGAGGCGTAAACGCTCCTGCGTTCTCCTTTGGACTTAACAACCAAACCTGCGAGGCTTACTTCTACAACTGCTCTGTTTCCACCGCTTCTATCGATCAGGTTACCATCGCGTTTGTAGGCGGCGAAAAGGGCGGCAACACCCCGATTGCTACTCTTACCGGTAAGATCGGTGATGCTATTGTTCTCCCCGCAAATCCCACCTATCCCGGCTTCCTGTTTGCAGGTTGGTACACTGACTCTGCATGCACAACTCCCTTTACAGAAACCACTTACAGCAGCAATTTGATGGTTTACGCAAAGTGGACTCTCGATCCGGCACAATCTCTGCCTGTAATGAGTTTTAATGTTAAGACCAACAACAGCAACAAGGATCTTGTAATAGACACTATTCTCGAAAACAATCCCTACGTATTTGGCGTACAAGAGGCGGATTCTGTTTGGATGAGCACCTTGAAGAATAAACTCGGAAGTATTTACTCCTGTGTTGGTGTAGAACGTGGTGGTGGCATATTCAATAGCGGCTCTGAGCATAGTGCAATCTTCTACCGCACCGATATGTTTACCTTGATTGAGGGTGGCACTAAGTGGCTCTCTCAAACCCCCGACGTTGCTTCTAAGTATTCTGATGGCACAAACACTGCAAACTACAACCGCATTATGACCTACGTTGTCCTGGAACGCAAGAGTGATGGCGCAAGATTCATTTATGTCAACACGCACCTTGACAACAACGGCGAAAATGACGGAACTGCAGCAGAAAACGTCAGAAAGGGTCAAGTTGAAATCCTGCTTCAACAAATCCAAAAGCTTTACAACACGTACGGCAATTTGCCCACTGTTGTAACCGGTGACTTCAACACCCAGCCCAACACGGTTTCTTACAAGACCATGATTGAAAACGGATTTACCGATTCTTCCAGAGTTGCTGTTGAAGGCGAAATTAAGCGTACCTTCAATGGTAACAGCGATTCCGGTAACGTAATCTTCGACTACGTTTTCGTTTCTTCCGATTGGGCAGATGATATTCAAACCTACAAGGTTTGCGAGGAAAAGCGTAACGGAACTTGGATTTCCGACCACAACGCAATCATCTCCACCATCATCTTCCCCACTCAACAATAAAGTTTTCCCCTGCGCGGTCTCCCTTGCGGAGACCGCGCTTTTTTTGTAAAACAAACGGACGGATGCAATTTTTTGCATCCGTCCGTTTGTTGATTATGGTTTGATTCTATCGATAATTGAATTTTACGCGCTTTATCAATATTGCCGAGGCGATGCCGACTACCACGCCTGCGATCGTTCCCGACACAAGCAAAAAGGGTAGATAATAGATCACCACGTTTGTGCTGAGCATAAAGGATGCCGCAGCAATTTGCCCGACATTATGCATCACACCTCCCGTGACGCTGATGGTAACCTCTGTCAGAGGGGTAAACTTTTTGAGAAGTATCATTGTCAACAAGCTCAACGTTGCTCCCGAAATGCTGTAAATCAAACTCACGGGAGAACCGAACAACATGGAAATAAGAAGCACACGTACCATCGAGATTGCAATGGCTTCCTTTACGCCAAGCTTGTAAAGGGTAAAGATGACTGCAATATTGGCAAGCCCCACCTTTATGCCGGGAATGGCAACAAATGTGGGAATACGGCTTTCTACAAAGGAGAGAATCATTGCAAAGGCGGTAATAAAAGCCAGCGTTGTCAGCTGCAAGGTTTTCTTGTTTCTCACGGCAATCCCTCCTTAAGAAACAAAGTCAACGCCGCCCTCGGCTTCGCCCTGTATCGTGATGGCAATTTTGTTGGGCAAACAGATGATTGATTGGCCGACATACTGTATTTTTCCTGTTTTTTCGCAGGTGTGGTCGGGGCAATTTGAATAATTCAAATATGCCTTTCCATCCTCGATAACAAGGACGTTTGTGCCGCCGTTGAGGGAATATTCTCCATTCTCATCAAGTAAATAAGTGGCTACTGTCGTTCCGTCAATTTCAACCACAACAGTCGCGCCCTTTTCTTTGGAGAGCGTTACAATCAGGAGAAGCACAAGAGACAAAAAAAGAATGGCGGATATCACGATAACATCCAAACGGTATTTCTTTTTTGCTATAGGGGAGGTATTTTCCATTGTGTCTTCTCCTTTCTTCATTTTTATGGGTGGAACACAGAAATTGTATTCCACCCGGTTTAAGTTAGTTAGTGAGCACCGCAGATGAAGTTATCTTCGTGAATGCAATGTACGGGGCAAACCTCAACGCACGCTTTACAACCTGTGCAGAGCGAATAATCGATGGTTGCAAGGTTGTTTTCAACCTTAACCGCACCGTGCGGGCATGCCTTTTGGCACTTCATACAACCAATGCATCCGTTGATGCAGAGTTTGCGTGTGACAGCGCCCTTTTCGTGGTTAGAACATTGAACAACAACCTTTACGGTGTCGTTTACAAGCTTGATGATGTGATTGGGACATTCACGAACGCACATACCGCATCCAATACACTTTTGAGGATCTACCGCAGCAATTCCGTTTTCAACGTGAATTGCATCTCTGGGACAAACACGAGTACAGTCGCCGTAACCAAGGCAGGCGTAGTTACACGTTTTGTCACCGTTATACAAGAGGTTAGCAGCAACACAACTCTTGTAACCCTTGTAGTCGTACTTTCTTTCGGTCGCATTGCAGTTGCCGTTGCAGGCAACGTATGCAACCTGTTCCACTACGTCCTCGGCTTCCACACCAAGGACAGCAGCGATGTTCACAGCGGTCTTATCACCGCCGGGAATGCAAAGATTTGTTTTTGTTTCGGTTCCTTCTGCCAACGCTTTTGCATAACCGTCACAGCCGGTATAGCCGCACGCACCGCAGTTTGCACCGGGCAGACATTCTCTGATTGCGATTGCGTTTTCATCTTCTTTGATACCGAAAAAGCGTACAGAAAGCGTCAGTAACACTGCACAAACAAGTGCAATTACACCAAGAAGGATGGTAGGAATAAGAATAGCCATATTTTATCCTCCTTATGCACCAATCAGATTTTCAACCACGCCGGAGAAACCAAAGAAGGCGAGTGCTACGATGGAAGCCGCAACAAGAGTAATCGGAATTCCCTTAAAGCACTTGGGGGCGGGGCAGTTTTCAATTCTCGAACGAACGCCTGCAAAAAGAACCATTGCCAAGAGGAATCCAAGACCTACACCAAGGGTAGAAACCATAGACTGCAGGAAATTATACTTGGCTGTAATGTTGTTCAACGTTACGCCAAGCACTGCGCAGTTGGTTGTAATCAAGGGCAGATAAATGCCCAGAGATCTATGCAACGAGGGGATAAATCTCTTCAAAATAATTTCAACAAACTGTACCAACGATGCAATTACGAGAATGAATACGATAATTTGCAAATATGTGTAATTGGGAGCGAGGATGTAGTGGTAAATGGGCCAAGTTGCGGCGGTTGCAACCAACATAACAAATGTAACGGCAACACCCATACCGGTAGCTTGATTTACCTTTTTGGAAACGCCCAGGAAGGGACAAATTCCAAGAAATTGTTGCAGGACGTAGTTGTTAATGAGAACGCCGCCCATTAAAATGAGAATGAGTTCCTTAAACATGTTCTTCTACCTCCTTGGCGGTTTGGGTTTCACAGGATGTACTCGGGCAAGAGGACTTGTTGCAGGTTGCGCTCGAGGGGCAACCTTCGCAAGAGAAGGACTTTCTCTTAACGCCGCCCTTCTTCTCGGTCAGCTTGTTCATTACGGCAATCACGATACCGTAAACAAGGAAACCGCCGGGAGCTTGGGTGAGAATCGGGATCTTGTAATTGGTGAGGAAGGGAATCTCAATACCTGCAAAGGTTGCATTGCCAAGTACTTCACGCAAAGTAGCCATCAAAAGGAGAGCTACGAGGAAGCCAAGACCCATACCAACACCGTCAAGTGCGGAGTCGAGCACGGTGTTCTTGTTTGCATACATTTCGGCTCTGCCGAGGATAATGCAGTTTACAACGATGAGGGCGAGGTAAACGCCAAGCATCTTATAAATATCGGGCAGGTATGCTTGCAAAAGCATTTGCACAGCGGTTACGAATGCCGCAATGATAACGATATAACAAGGAATTCTGACAGAGTCGGGGATGATTTTGCGAAGTGCGGAGATAACAACGTTCGAGCAAATCAAAACGATGGTTGCCGCAATGCCCATAGAGAATGCGGAAACTACCGATGTGGTGGTTGCAAGCGTGGGGCAAGTACCGAGAACGAGAATTAGGACGGGGTTTTCCATAATGATTCCGCGAAGAATAATTAAGAGCTTATTTTCTTTTGTCATTATTCTTCACCTCCGTTTGCGGTCAATTTTTCAAATGCAGCGAATGCTGCCTTAACGGCCTTTTGATAGCCCTTGGTGGTAATGGTTGCACCGGCAATAGCACCAACGTCGGTGTTGTCTTTGCCAATAGGGCCTGTGCTGATAACGATATCATCGTCGGTTTTGCCTGCCCATTGGTTGCGGTATTCATCTGTTCCGCAAGCTGCGCCGTAGCCTTCTGTCTCGTGCTGTTCGGTAGTTACGCAATCGATGATCTTTCCGTCAGCACCAATACAAATGCTAATATAAATCGGAACTTCTACGTCGCTATATCCTTCTTCATAGGAGTAGTTTGCAAAGCCGCTTGCCTTAAGGTCAAATACATAGTTACCGCTTGCGGTTACGTATGCTTTCTTTACAATCTTGGTGTCAATACCTGTAGGAAGTTCGGTGATTTCGGTTATTGTGCTATTTGTGATAACGGTATTGGCAGTAAGAATCGTTTCTGCATTTTCGGTAACATCTCCTACGATTGTACCGTCTGCCTTTACGCCAACAAAGGTTTCGCCAAGCACAAATACTCTGCCGCCGTTATCTGCGGCAACGTAAACGGCATCGATGCCCTCGATGATCTCGGTAGCAAACCACTTGGTAAACTTGACGTTGGTGGTGCCGAGTGCCGTGTTGCAGTTATCTTGCAGAATTTGCTCGGGGGTTCTTGTGTCAACGCTTCCGCCATTTGCAAGTACAAAAGCTTGGAGAGCTGCCTTGACTGCCTCGCTATATGCCTTTGATGTGAGTGTTGCACCCGATACGAGGAAGGGAGTAAAGCCGTCAATATCCATACCCTTGTAAGCACCGTCGGTGCCTTCAACTGCGGGGAATACGTTTACGTCATAGGAGTCGGTCTCCTGTTCGGCAATGACCTTTGTGCCAACGATCTTGCCGTCGGCATCGATACCGATGAGAATAATGAGTCCGGAGCTCTTACCGGTAACGTTTGCTTGGAACACAAAACCGCCGTCGGCTTTGTATCCCTTGGTGATCACTGCGGGATATGTTGCATCGAGAGTGATTTCTTCAAAGTTTTTGCCCTCGGGCAGAACGACGAGGAGTGCCTCGTTTGCCGCCGCGTTTTGCGCTTCCTCAATAATCGGCGCGGTAATCGAGTTGATTAAGGAAAGCATGAGTGCCACGATGAGGCAAATAGAGCCGAGAACGATGGAAGGCATAATATTTTTTTTCATATCACTTACCTGCCTTTCCAAACGGTTTGCTCGTGCACAGTTTTTCAATGTAGGGAGAGAGAATATTCATGAGGAGTATTGCAAAGGATACGCCCTCGGGATAAGAGCCCCAGAAGCGAATGAGAACGGTGATAACACCGCATCCAAATGCAAATACCATTTTGCCAAGCGTATTGATGGGTGTTGTGGAATAGTCGGTGATCATAAAGAACGCCGCCAAAATCAAACTGCCGCCAAGAACCTGGTAAAGAGCGACCGTGAGGTCTTGCTTGATGATAAGAGAGAACAAGAATACGGTTGCGATGTAGATAACGGGAACTTGCCACTTGATAACACGGCGCACAATCAGATAAATGCCGCCGAGAATGAGTGCCAATGCAGAGGTTTCACCAATGGCACCTGCTCTGTTGCCAAGGAACATATTCAGGAGCGAAGGAAGCTCTGCTTCACCGCCCATCTTGATGATTTCAAGAGGAGTTGCGGTTGCAACAAGGTCAACACTGCCAAGCGTGGGAGCGGTTGCTCCACCAATGCTTGCGGAGAAGGCGATAAGAAGAAATACTCTTGCGGTAGCCGCAGGGTTTGCAAAGTTGCAACCAATGCCACCAAACAAGCATTTTACAACTACAATCGCAAACACAGAACCTACAATGCAGTGAAAGATATTTGCCTTTGCGGGAAGACTGAGCGCGAGAATCAAACCCGTTACTACAGCGGAGAGGTCGGTTACGGTCTGCTCTTTCTTGTTAAGCAAGTTGAACACAAATTCAGAGAGAACAGTGGTAGCAACGCAAACGAGAATGGTTAAGAGCGCCTTCAAGCCAAACAGGATGACACCCGCAACCGAGGCGGGGAGAAGTGCGATGATAACGTCTCGCATAATGCTCTGTGTCGTGGTTTTCGAGTGAATATGAGGAGAAGTCGATACAATTAATTTTTCCATTTTCCTATCCCCTTACTTAAGATTTGCCTTGTGAGCTTGGTATTCTCTCAAAGAGTTTTTCGCAATGCGAATTTGCTCTGCCAAGGGACGTGCCGCGGGGCAAACGTATGCACAGCAGCCGCACTCCATACAAAGATTCACGTGTGCATCTTGCAGCATCGCCATTTGCTCGTCAACGGTTTCTGCTTTCAGGGCTTTGACGAATGCCGTGGGGTTGAGAGAGTTGGGGCAGACCTCTACGCATTTGCCGCAATGGATGCAGGCAGTCATTTTTTTGCCAAGTGTTTCTTTTTCGGTCAGGGCGGTAATTGCATTCGTGGTCTTTACAACCGGCTCGGAGAGCGAACGAAGCGCGTGTCCTGTCATAGGGCCACCCAAAATGACCTTGCAGTTTTTGTCGGTGAGTCCACCCACAAAATCAAGAATGTCGGCAACAGGAGTACCGATGGGAGCGATAACGTTCATCGGTTTCGCAATCGCGTTGCCATCAACGGTGATGCATCGTTGGACAAGGGGCATACCTGTTTTGACGTATTTAGCAAAAGAAGCAAGCGTTGTAACGTTGATAACAATCACGCCAACGTCAGCAGGGAACTTGCCTTCGGGCACCGTTACACCGAGGGTGTTGTAAATCATAATCTTTTCAGCGCCTTGTGGATAAAGCAAAGGCAGAGGAACAACGTCTACCAATGCATCGTCCTTAGTGATGTTACGCAATGCCTCAATGCATTCGGGCTTGTTCTTCTCTATGGCGATGACATACTTTTTTACTTCGGGAGCTACTCTTTGGAAGAGTTTAATTCCCTCGTATACGCAGTCGGTATCGTCAAGCATTGTGCGCGCATCGCTCGTGATGTAGGGCTCGCACTCCGCACCGTTGATAACGATGGTATGAATGCCACCCTTTTTCAGGACACCGAGTTTGGTTGCTGTGGGGAAACCTGCGCCGCCCATACCAACAATTCCCGATTTGCGGCAAGCATCGAGCAAAGAGTCAATATCGGTAACAGTTGGAGGGGTCAATCCCTCAAATGCGGTCATTTCACCATCGCTTTCGATTCTGATAGCGGATACGGTTTTGCCATTGGCGCTGAGGAAATCCTCAATTTTGGTGACCTTTCCCGAAACAGATGCATAAATGGGAGCAGAAACTGCACCGGATGCCTCGGCAACGAGTTGACCGACACGAACCTCATCTCCCATTTTTACAATAGGAGTTGCGGGAGCGCCGATGTGTTGGTCCATGGGAAGCAGAACTTCCTTGGGAGCACTCATTCTAACGGGGGCACAGTTTGCAGTATTTTTGTGATGGGAAATACTCAAATTGCCCAAAGTTTTTCTCTTAAACATATTTTTTTCCTTTTCCATTCATTTCGAACGATATATTAGAAATTGCTTACATCTATTAATTATACACGAAAATATTATCTGTGTCAAGGTTTCGGTCGAAAATTGGGATTGTTAATCATTTACCAAAGAGACACCATTTGTCATTTTTAGAGAGCCGTCTTTGTATATCCAAAGAACCTGTACGCCACCAATGCTATTGACGAGTGCGAGCCCTTCTTCATAAGACATACAGATCAGAGCCGTGGAAAGTGCATCAGCAAGCCCGCTGTTGGGCGTGAAGATGGATACCGATGCAAAGTAATCAGCAGGCATCAGCGTTTGGGGATCGATGATATGATGGTATGCTTTGTTGCCGGAAACAAAATATCGCTCATAATCCCCCGAGGTAACAAGTGACGTCTCACCGATTTTTACCTTGCAAATCAAACTGTTCACCGTTGTTTTATCGGGGTTGGTAATGCCGGTTATCCACTCTTCGCCATTTGGTTTGAGACCAATGGTTACAATATTACCACCGGCGTTGAGTGCCATAGAATTTGCCCCCTGCGACTTGAGCTTTTGGGCAATTTTGGTTGCCGCGTAACCCTTTGCGATAGCACCAACGTCAAGCGATGCCAAGGGATCGGCAATATACACGGTCTTTTCTTCTTTGTTGATAACAAGAAGATCAATGGAAGTGTGTTTTGCCGCCTCGGCAAGTTTATCCTGTGTGGGCAACAAGCTCTCATCCAAATAACCCTCGGTTTCATCTGCAAGCTCTCTTGCGTCGTGCCAAATTTTCAAAACGCTACCAAACATCACGTTGGTCTTGCCCTTTGTAAGGGTGTACATTTCCTTGCAATATTCCAAAAAAACGATGAGCTCTTCGTCAACCGAGACGGGGGCCTTTCCTGCGTTTTTGTTCACCGTCATAATGTTATTGACACCCGAATATTCATAATAGATGTCAAAAAGCTTGTGGTAATATCCCAGCATTTCATCAACTGTTTTCACATAACCGTCAAATTGCTCGGCGGTAATATCTCCGTAGGATGACAAAGTCGAAACCGTATTGAAATGCGCATAGGATACCGTTTTGGTACGCGTGGTGTATTCTTTTTCGTTTTCTTGATTTGTGGGCTTGCAGGAAGAGAAAACAGAAAGCAAAGAGCAAACACACAAAAGGGAGAGTAAAATCGAAATAATTTTTTTCATTTTCATTCCTCAAAGTAAAGAGTACAAAAAAGGGACTGCGAGAGTCCCTTTTATTTTGTGCAGATAATGAATTATCTTGCGTAGCCAACTGCCTTAATGATGGTTGCTTTGTAGCCGGCAGTGGTGTTTTTCATGGTGCAACCTGCTGCTGCAAGTGCATCACTTACGGTCTCGAGATTTTCGAGTTCGGCTGCGGTCTTGCCAACGGTGGAGTTAGCAAATGCCTGTGCTTGCTTGTACCAAGGACCTGCGGGCATACCGGAGTATGCTTCGCCCTGCTCGTTCTTGGAAACCTTGAGTTCACCTGCAACAACAACGCCTTCCTCAACGGTGAAGGATTGCTCGCAAGAATCAATCATAGTAGCAACAACCTTGCCGCCTGCCATAACAGTGCCTGCAAAGTCTGCGGTAACCTTTTTGCCGCTAACTGCAGTGGAGATAGCTACACCGGTGGTGATGGCTTCGGTGGTCTTGAAGGTAACCTTTTGCGTGGAAGCAGCTGCTTTGGCAACGAGAGCTTTGAAAGTAGCGGTAGAGCTTGCCATAGTGCAACCTGCAATCAGGGACGTGTCAAGCGTTGCAACCTCTGCAGGGGTCTTGCCTACAATGTAGTCCTCAAACGCCTTGGTTTGTTTCGCCCAAGAACCTGCTGCCATACCGGTGTAATCGTCGCCCTTTTCAACCTTGGTTTGAACGGAAGCAACTGCAGCGAGGTTGCCTTCTTCGCCAGCAGTGGGGGTAACCTCGGAGCTGTCAAAACGAGCTGCTACGATTTTTCCTGCCTCGTCAAGAACGAGGACGAGAGCGGTGTTGCTTACCTTATTGTTGTTAGAGGATACTGCGCTATCTACTGCGATAGCAAGGGTATAAGTTTTTTCCACGGGATCGTTTTGATTGCCTGCGAGTGCGAGTCCAACGATGAGACCAACAACAACTACCAGACCTGCGAGGATAGAAACATAGATCTTCCAATATTTCTTATCCAAGTACTTTTTGAAATCGATTTTGCTCATGCCTTTCTCCTTTTCTTTTTTGTTTTTAATCTGTATGTTTTCACATCTTATATTATAACCTATTTTGCGCTTTTTGTCAAGTGATTTTTTCAAAAATTATGTTGAGGAGATTACACCAAGCCATCCTATGCTCACTCGGCTTTCGCGGCTGTTCATCGGTGCAGCTTTTTTAGCCAAGCGACCGTCGAGTGATTGGGTTCGCGCTATGTGTTTGCAAAATTGAATTAGTACCTTATTTTGGAATTTCCAAACTGAAGTTTTGATCTGTCCCTTGACATTTTGTCTCTTTTGGTGTATAATGTTTTCGTTAAGACGAACAAATGATGTTCGCCATAACGAATAAAAATCATTCGTCAAGACGAAAAACAACGGGTAAAAAAGCCGTTTTTTGTGCCTTTTTGGACTGTTTGGAAGGGAATTTGATATGGAATACTTAAAAATACAAGAGGTTGCCGAAAAATGGGGCATTTCTGTGCGTCGCGTACAGTTGCTTTGCTCCGAGGGAAAAATTCCGGATGCGCATCGCTTCGGGCGAGATTGGATGATTCCAAAGGATGCCCAAAAGCCCACAGACGGGAGAACTAAAGCGGGACGATTGAAGTTGGATGAAGATATGCCTCTGCCGCGCAAGACTCCGTTTCTCTACATGAGCGATCTTTACAGAACACCCGGGGAGGCAGACAAGGTTGGAGCATCCTTATCCTACAATCACGAGGCGCAGGTGCTTTTTGAGGCGGAAGTGGCTTATTCTCGAGGTAATATTGACAAGGTTTATGATAGCGCAAACTATCTTCTTGGCAAGCATTCGGGCTTTTATGCTGTTCTTTCGGCGGGTATGCTGCTTGCGATGTGCGCTATTTGGAAGGGGGATATTGAAATGTGGCGCCGTGCCAAAATTCACATAGCCGAAGCCCCTGCCAAAAACGATTATGACCGAGATGCAATGCAGCTTGCCATCAGCGCGGTGGATATTATGCTTTATAATGTTGAAAACTTTCCCGAATGGTTCAAAATCGGCTGCTTTGAGCCGCTTCATAAGGATGCTTATCCTGCCGCAAAGGTGTATTACGCAAAATTCTTATACGCTGTGGCATATTCGGTAGCAACGGGAGCATTGAAGCTACCCGGGGCAGAGGGACTTTACGTAATGTCCTCGCTTCCTTATACCATAGAGCCAATGATTTGTTGGGCGAATGAACGAAATACCATTATGTCAGAAATCTATCTGCGCCTGACCTGTGCCGCGACCTATCACAATGCAGGCAATGATGAGCAGGCAATTCGGCATATCGACAGAGCAATCGCACTCGCGCTCCCCGATAAGCTCTACGGTACGTTGGCGGAATACTGCCGTGTGCTTGATACGCTTATGGAAAAAAGACTTTCCTTGGTGGATGAAGCCGCTTGGCTCAAGGTCAAAGAATTTTACAAAGTTTATAACGAGGGATGGTCAAGACTCTCGGGTGTGGTCAGGGGCAAGACCATCGTCACCTCGCTGACAACCAGACAAAGGGAGATTGCAAAGCTTGCCGCCTTTGGTATGAGCAACAAAGAGATTGCCGACAAGTTAAATATGTCGCTCGCGGGCGTCAAGCAGGCGCTCGTTGCCATTACCGACAAAACTGGAGTGGGTAGAGATCGCTTTGCCGCATTCCTATAACCAAAATGGGTCAAAAAGGTTATTATTCTCAAAAAAAGCATAGCCGTTTTCGGGTTGAAATGGCTATGCTTTTTCTTTTTTGCAAGAAAAAAACATAGCCAAAATTTTGTGTTTTTGGTAATTCACAAGATCGCGCAAAAGCGCTATAATTTTAGAGGATACCAAAAAACACCATCCGCAAGCCAACAAAGGGGAGCGGAAGAAAGGAAATAACAATATGAAAATTTCCCCCACACACTTGGGTGAAGCGCGCGAGGGAGACGTTTATGCGGTGGTCGACACCTTTGGCAAGACCTTTGAACTCAAATACGGCTACTACGACGAAAGAGATAGATCAGGTCCACCCGATGTTATTTATCCCGATTTTACCAAAGAGCCGACCTACACCGATGGCGGTGAGCCGCTGGTCACCATGATGCAGGATGCTTGCCCACACTACAAGGGCGTTGCAAAACGCATCGATGACGCAACCTGTGGCGGGTGCAACCATTTTGAGCGCGGCGAGGAATGGTTCGGCTTGTGCCGCTGTCCTAAAAACAAAAGGGAAGAACAAACGTAATAAACAAAGAAAACGATCTTCACCCCAAATGAGGAATTACCGCTGATAAGCGCGGGCGAATTGTGAATCCCCCCTACCACAAAACTGTAATTCACCTCGTAGGGGCGATTCACGAATCGCCCGCCCCAAACCTCAAAAAAATAAAAAATATATACACAAATCCATTGAAAAAGGAGAAAAAACAATGAGAAAAACAACATTCACCAAAATTGCAAGTGTATTGACGATGCTTGCAATGCTCCTCACACTTACCGTGGCATTTGCTGTGGGAGTGTCCGCCGAGGGTACGGCGCAAGCCCAATGGGGCACCGATGCCGCAAACCTCACAAACGAGGGCACTTTGCAAGAAGCGCTCGAAGCGGCTGCGGGTGATAGTTCTATCACCTACATTAAGGTGATGAACGACACTACCCTTGAAAGCGCTCTTGTTGCCAATGGCGGCGAGTTTACGCTTGATTTGAATGGCAAAAAAATTACGTATGCCGGTTACGTTGTCAATGTGTACAATTCCACCATTATTACTATTACTGATACTTCTGCCGAACAAACCGGTGCAATCATCTCCACCGACGATGGGGCTTCGGCTATTTGTGCATACGTAGATTCAAGTGCCCAAATTACGGTTTTGAGCGGTGAGCTGCAAGGTGGTTACGATGCTATTAGTTTGAGTTCCAACGCATCGCTTTCCGCGTCAACGTTGACTGTCAAGGGTGGCAAGCTCATTGGCGGTCAATATGCAATTGCGGCGAGTGGTGCATCTGTTACCGTTACGGGTGGCACCCTTGTTGGCAAGAACGCAGATGTTTTTTGGAAAAGTGGCACGCTTGACCTCTCCAATTACGCAAATGCAGCAAATGTTACTATTGCGAACTACACGAGCGCGGACGTAACCCTGCCGAGCGAAAATATAAAGCTCCCCGCGAACTATAGTTTCTATGATGAAAACGACAGCAGAGTAGACGATGTCCTTGCAAGTGATTCTGCCTACACCATTGACGTTACCAAATATCAGGTTACCGTTAACGTGAACGATAATGGCTCTGCTACCACCAGTGCAGGTGATGCTTGGGTTGCTCCCGGCAGTGAGGTGACTGTAAATGTCGTTCCGAATGATGGTTACAGAATTTCCGAAATTCTTGTAAACGGCACACCTATCGTGGGCAATACCTTTACTATGCCTGAAGGTGATGTTATTATTGACCTTACCTTCCGTCTCTATCAAGCAGAGTGGGGCACCGACAAAGATAATCTCACCGCGTGGGGCACTTTGCAAGAGGCACTCAACGCGGCTGCATCTGATGCAAACGTTAAATACATCAAGGTAATAAACAACGTTGACCTTGGCGACTTGAACGTCAAAGCCACAGGCGGCACATTCACGCTTGACCTAAACGGCAGAACGGTTACCTCTACCGATGATCACACGCTCTATCTGTATAACTTCGTAAATATTACCATCACCGATAGCGGCGAAGGTGGCAAAATTGAAACCACCAGTCCTAATGCTTCCGCCATCTTTGTGTTTGACACCTCGGCGATAAATCTCACTGTTGAAGGCGGCACCCTCAGTAGTGCCGGTATTGTGATTAATGCGCGCTCCGCTTTCGAGGAGGAAGTTCTTACTGTCAATCTCACCATCAAAGGTGGCACACTGCAAACAACCGTCGATAAGCATATCTGGTGGGGCTCAACCGGTGTGCTTGACCTCTCCGGCTACGCAAACCCCGCGGGTATTAAAATTTATAACAGTATAGGCGCAGAGCCAAAGATCACGCTCCCCGCGGGCTACAGCTTTTACGATAAAGACGGTAACAGAGTTGACGGTGCTTTTGAAAACGGTTTTTACACCATCAACGAGACCAAATACAAGGTTACCGTAAACGAGACCGCAAACGGCAGCGTTACAGCAGACCAAAGCGGTTACCTTACCCCGGGCACTGTGGTGACCTTGACGCCCACCCCCAACGAGGGCTACAAGGCAGACGTCACCGTTGACGGTGCAACCTTTGATCCCGAAACCAACACCTTTACAATGGGTGAAGAAGACGTCACCGTTGACGTTACCTTCCGCCCCTACCAAGCAGAGTGGGGAACTGATAAGGATACCCTCACCGAATGGGGTACTCTGCAAAAAGCACTTGAGGCGGCTGCAGATGAGAACAGCACCGTTGGCTATATTAAGGTAGTCAGCAACATTAATTCTGCGTCTCTCAGTGCTACCGGCGGCAAGTTTACGTTTGACCTGAACGGCAAAACCGTTAGCAGTTCCGCCTATACACTCGTGTTGAAGAACTCTGTCAATATCACCATTGCCGATAGCGGCGAGGGTGGAAAGCTTGAGAGCATCAGAGCCGGCTATTCTGCTATTAGCATGGGAGACAATTCTGCCGTTGTGCTGACGGTTACGGGCGGCACCATTCAGGCAACAGGAAATGCAATTCAGTTGTCTGATTTAATATCCGCGCAAGTGAATGCATCTCTCACCGTTACAGGCGGCACAATCATTGCTGATACGGCTATTTTGACAAATGGCAGTTCCGTTACGATTGCGGGTGGCGATCTTCAAGGTTCGGTTCAAGATATTCTCTGGTACACCGGCACGCTTGATTTTTCCGGCATTACCGGCTCCCAAAGTATTACATTCTTCTATCAAAGCACGGCACAAGCAATCAAACTTCCCGAAAGCGGCTACAGCTTGTACGAAGAGAATAGCGGCGAAAGAGTTACCGCGCTTTCCTATTCCACCACATACGTCCTTGACGTAACCAAGTATGCGCTCGACTATTCTGTAGATGGTGCAACCGTAACCTTTGCCCCCGAGGAGCGCTACGTTCTTTCCGAGACTCCCGTTTCCTTCACCGTTGAGCTGGATGCGTTGTATGAGCTGATCTCCGTTAGCGGTATGACCGCAAGCGGCACCGCTCTTGAGATCTCTTACAACGAAGAGAGCGGCACCTACAGCTTTGTAATGCCCGAGGATGACGTTACCGTTAAAGCAAAGTACGCGCCTTTTGTTTGGGGCAGTACATCCGATGCAATGACGAGCACGGGTGATTTCTTCGACCTTGTGGCTGCCATCAACGCAGGCGAAGCCCCCTACGCAAAGCTGCTTGCCGATTACGAGGTTGAACTATCGGAAAGCGACGTTGCCGTCAGCGGCAAGTCCTTTATCGATTTGAACGGTCACCTGTTGGAATTCTATTCTCCCTACGGTAGCAAGGTTGTTCTTGGTGAGGGAGCGGACATTACTCTCTTTGTTGAACAAAAGGTTGATGGCGTCAATACATATGATTACGACGTTCGTGGAGCATTTGAACTGCAAAGTGGCTCCAAGCTCACTGTTAGCGGTGCATATTTGATCGGTTATATCTTCTACAATGGCGGCACGCTCGATATCAGCGCCGCACATCTGGCTACCTACTGTGAGCTTTACAACCTTACCGATGCAGAGATCACGATCGCTGATGTTGTAACCTTTGCTGCACCCTTCCGCGCACTTGACCCTGCTTGGTATAATGACCCCAATTACGAGGGATACACCGTTCCCACCGTAACCACGCTTGCAGCAAGAGTTGAGAATATTGCGTCTGCTTATATTGAGGCGGTATTTACCGTTACCTTTGACTTTGGAAAGGGTAGTGGTACAATGCCCACCGTTGAGGTTAGCAGTGGTGACCTTGGAAAAGATATCCCCACGCCCGAAGGTCTTTCTCACCCCGAGGGGCTCGCGCTCATCGGCTGGATCTATGAGGGTAAGGATTATGACAGCATTTTTGCAAATTCCTTCTACGCTCCCGAGCTTGCCGATATAACCCTTACGGCAAAATGGGGCGCACCCCTTTACGTTGGCGGCGTTGGTATGAATGATGGCGATTACCTCGCATCGGGCGCTACCGAGACCACCGACAAGCGTCCCACCACGGGCGGCTACGCTTACTATAAGAATGGCGTGCTCACGCTCAACAACTATCAGTTCACGGGCGAGGGCTTTGCGTATGAATACGATGGCTATTATGATGAGCAATACTTCGCGCTTATCTACTCCACAACCGATCTTGTTATCGAGCTTGTTGGCAACAGCAATTTTGTAGGTACTGCTATCTTTTACGATGAAGACCACGACTACTATTTCAATGCAGATACCGACGGTGTTCGCGTCAAGGGCGACCTGACTGTTCGCGGCAAGGGGAGCTTGAACATTAAGGTTGAGGATGACGGCTTCTATATTGAAGACCTCATCTTTGAGAGCGGCACGGTCACGATCGTTTCCAACGACGAAGCGATTGAGTCCGATAGCATCACCGTTTTGGACGGCGCGCTGATCACCGTTTCCGAGGATGGTGTTGATTCTGACATCGTTACCGTTAAGGGCGGCGAATTCTACTTGCTCCCCGAGGATGATGACGACGATGTTGAGCTTGATACCCAAACCCTTACCGTCACAGGCGGCAAGTTGGTTGTAAAAGGATGTTACGGCATTTATGCCGACTACGTTACCGTTTCGGGCGGCGTAGTTGAGGTTGAAGCCGAAGAGTCCGGTGCAATCACACCTTGTGATGAGGATAATAAGGATGGATTTGTTACCATTTCGGGCGGCAAGGTTACTCTTTACAGTGAGTACAATAGCGCTATCTATAGTACAGGTGACGTTACCGTTTCGGGCGGTGAAGTGACTCTTTACGGCGAATACGGTATTTATGCCAACGGCAACGTTACTGTCACAGGCGGAGAGCTTGAAATCGAGGCTTACAACGACGCCATTTATGCCGAGGGCGACGTTACGATTTCCGATGGCGATATTTACACCTATAGCTACTCGTATAACGGCATTAGTGCCTATGGCAACATCACGATCTCCGGCGGCGACGTGGTTATCTCTGTTGGAAGCGACTACGCTATTGAAGCTTGCGGCAATGAGACCGCAGTCACCATCAACGGCGGCTCTATTCACCTGATGGGACATATTTGTGTTACCGAAACAACCACCGTAACCTTTGGCGGCAAAGCAACACAGATCTTTATTGAGGGCGATATCATTTCCACCATTCCGCCCGTATTTACCGAGGGCGAGATCAAGCACATCTTCACAGTTGACGGTACTTCTTACTACGAGGGTGTAGAGATCTCTCACAACTGGACAGATGCCTATAAAACAGACGAAACGCATCACTATCGCATTTGTACCGATGAGGATTGTGTCGTCCGTTACTTCTATCTCCC
>JAZSFM010000083.1:0-5464 GCA_045532215.1 Eubacteriales bacterium
TGCCTCTGCTTTTGCAAATGCCTATTATTATGGCACTTTACTACATTGTTATTGACCCGTTGCACTACGTGCTCGGTCAAGGTGCCAATGTTACTGCGGCACTTACCACCTTTGCAACGGCATCTCCCGCAGCAGGCGGTCTTGGAATGAACCTTGCCTCCAACCGTGGTACTATCGAGTTGTTGTCTCAACTCAAAGATCATGGTGATAATATTGTTGAGGCATTCAGCAAATTCCAATACTACACGTTTGATCAAGGCGGCGAAGTTATCATTTCTCTCGGAAAAGCCGTTGACACAATTCCCAACTTTAACATTGGCGGTTTGAATTTTGGCTTGACCCCCAGCTGGGATAACCTTATTTTGATGTTGGTTCCCGTGCTGACCTTTGTCACCTATTTCTTGTCCTCCAAAATCAACCGCAAGTTTATGTATCAGCCCGCAACCAACGAGGGCATTGATGCCCGTCAACAAGCTTGCTCCAACACTATGATGGACGTAACCATGCCTGCAATGTCTGCATTCTTTACCTTGGCAGTTCCCGCTGTTATCGGTGTCTACTGGGCATTCCGTAGCTGGGTTGGCTTGCTCAAGTCCTTCATTATGTCTCGCATTATGCCGCTTCCCAAATTCACCGAAGAAGACTATAAGGCAGCTGAGCGCGAGATGGCCGGCAGAGTTAAGAAGAAGATCAACAAGACAAAATCCTCCGACGAAGTCAGAGCCGTACGTTCTCTGCACTATATCGATGACGAGGACTTTGAAGATACCCGTGAGCGCGGTCTTGCGCGCAAAGCCGCTCTTGAAGAAAAAGAAAAGCAAGAAAAGGCAGAGGCAGCCGAAAGAGCACAAAAGCTCCCCTTTGGCAAAATCTCCTTGAAAAAGGACGAACGCAAGAACGAAACCGAAGAAGAGACTTCCAAGGACGAGACGAATACCGACGATACTACGAACAATGAATGAGGTAATAAAACGCATGAAAAAAGAATTGATTGTAACGGCCAAAACCGTTGACGAAGCAAAAGAAAAGGCAGCTGCCGAACTTGGCGTTGCCATTGAAAATATTGAATTTGAAGTACTGGAAGAGGGTAAGCGTGGATTTCTCGGCATCGGTGCAACAGAGGCAAAGGTATCTGCTACCTATACTCTTGGTGGCGCTGCTATCGCACTTGCTTTTATTGAGCAGGTTGTTAAAGATATGGAATTGAATCTGACCGTTGCTAAAAAAGAAGGCAACAATGATGACATTCTTATCACCGTTGACGGTGAGGGCGCAGGCCTTCTCATCGGTCACCACGGCGAGACTTTGGATTCTCTGCAATATCTTGCAAACCTTGCTGCAAACAAGAAGATCAAGGGCGAAAAGCACGACTACGTAAAGGTTACCCTTGATATCGAGGGCTACCGTGCAAAGCGCGAGGAAACTCTGAGAGCCCTCGCTCGTCGTATGGCTGCAAAGGTTGTTAAGTACAAGAAGAGCGTTATGCTCGAGCCCATGAACCCCTATGAGAGAAGAATCATTCATTCTGAGGTTCAACACGTTGCAGGCGTTTCCACCAACTCTATCGGCTCCGAGAACAACCGCCGTGTTGTTATGTTCCTCGACGATAGTAAGGCAGTAGCAACCGAAGAATAATCCAACAAAATCCTGCGCCCGGCGCATGATGGGGAGAGAGAACCCGATAAGTGCAGGTTCGCTCTCCCCGATTTTTTACAGAGAGGTAGAATATGTTTATTGGAGATACCATCGCTGCTATCAGCACGGCAAGAGGGAAGGGCGGTGTCGCCCTCTTACGCATATCCGGCACAGATGCCATAGCAATATGCGAAAAAGTCTTTGTGCCAAAGAATGGCAAAGCTTTATCCGAATACGCTCCCCGTACTGCTATTTTCGGCTCAATTTATGCTCCCGATGACAGAGGTGTATGGAACGAGATTGATAGCGGTCTTGCAACGGTTTTTCGCGCCCCTGCATCCTTTACGGGCGAGGATACCGTTGAAATTTGCTGTCACGGTGGCGTGTTACTCACGCAAACAGTACTGACCGCGTGTCTTGCCGCAGGCGCACGTGCCGCAGAAGCGGGAGAATTCACAAGACGCGCGTTCTTAAACGGCAAAATGGGGCTTTCCGCCGCAGAGGCGCTCGGTGACCTTTTGGAAGCGCAAACGCGCGAGCAGCTCATACTTGCTCACGCAGGCACCGACGGCCGCGTAGAGCGCAAATGTCGCGAGATTTACGATGCTTTGTGCGCGGTTTTGTCATCTGTATATGCAAAAATCGACTATCCCGACGAGGATCTCGCCGAGATGAGCCGCGAGGAGATGGAAACATCCCTTGCCGAATGCACCGCACGTATTGAAAAGCTACTTGACACCTACCGCACAGGTCACGCCATTGCCGAGGGTATCCCCACTGTCATTTGCGGCAAGCCCAACGTAGGCAAGAGCTCGCTCTACAACCTCATTCTCGGTAAAGAAGCAGCCATTGTCACAGACGTAGAGGGAACTACTCGCGACGTCCTAACCGAAACTGCCACACTTGGTCGCGTAACGCTCCGCCTGTTTGATACGGCGGGCTTGCACGAGACCGATGACGTAGTCGAGAAAATCGGTATCGACCGCGCCCGTAAGGCGCTTGCGGATGCCGAACTGATTCTTGCCGTTTTTGATGGTTCTGTCGCCCCCAACGAAGAAGATAAAGCACTCGCGGAGTCGCTTTCGAGCACCAATGCCACTGTGATTGCCATTATCAACAAATCCGATCTCGGCATTGCCGAAGAGGAATTTTACACCCAACATTTCACGCATACCGTTACGCTCTCCGCAAAGGCAGGGGAGGGCATAGAGAAACTTTCCGCACTTGTGGAGTCCTGTTTTATCAACGGTGAACTCGACACCAAGAACGATACTGTCCTGACTAATGCACGTCAAAAGGGAGCGGCTCTTTCGGCTCTTGAGGCAATTCGTCGCGCCCGTGCAGGACTTGCATACGGACTTCCCGTAGAGCTTTGTTGCAGCGACTGTGAGGCGGCTATGCAAGCCATTGCCGAGCTTGACGGCAGAGCTGTCTCCGAGGACATCGTCTCCCACATCTTTTCGCATTTTTGCGTAGGAAAGTAACAAAAAAGGAGAAACCCAATGTACGTATACTCTCCAAAATTTGAAAAGAAAAAAGAAAAGCTTTTGAGTTTGTTTTTGGCAGTTCTTGGCGTGGTGTTTTATGTCACCTCACAATTCCCGGGGGTTCCCGTTCCGGGGCTGATTCAAATTCTTGGTGTTGTTTGTCTGGCAGGCACCATTTTACTCATCTCCATGTGTGTTTTGCGCTCCTACTCTTACGAGTTGATAGAGGAGGAAGGGAAGACCGATTTCATCATTGCCGAGTATTACAGCCGCCGCAAAACCATTGTTTGTCGAGTGGGTCTTGATAGTGTTGTTTCGGTGACGTCGTATGATCCAAATTGGAAAAAAGAAAAGAATACGGTTTACACCTACACAGGCGTTTTGTTTGACGAAAAACGCTATCTTGTGGAGATGGAAGCTCACGGCGAGCACTTTTTCGTCATTATTTGTGCCGATGAAACGCTCTTGAACCGTCTTGTCAAACATTGACAGCAATATTTGTCCTATATTTCTTAAAAAATGTCTTGAAAAATAGCACGATTTGTCTTATAATTATCTTATAGAACCTTTTTATATTTAACAATAATCAAAAAGGAGTAAAAAGATATGTCTTTTCCCGTAGCAATTCAAGTCTATTCGGTAAGAGGTGACGCATCCCAAGATCTGCGCGGTACGCTCGAACAGATCAAAGAGATGGGCTATGATGGCGTTGAGTTCGCAGGTCTTTACGGTCACACCCCCGAGGCAGTTCGCGATATGTGTCAAGATCTCGGTCTTGTTCCGATCTCCGCACATGTTCCTTACCTCGATATGGTAAAGGATCCCGAGGGAGTTCTCGGTCAGTACGCAACCATTGGCTGCAAGTACGTAGCTGTTCCGTATCTCACCGAGGAATACCGTCCCGGCAAGCCCAAGTTTGACGAGGTTATCAAAAATGTCGAAATGCTTGGTGCAGTTGCAAAGAAGCTGGGTATGACCCTGCTTTATCACAACCACGACTTCGAGTTTTTGAAGATCGATGGCAAATACGCTCTCGATATTCTTTATGATAGCGTTTCTGCAGATCTGCTCCAAACCGAGCTTGATACCTGTTGGGTAAACGTTGGCGGCGAAAATCCTTCCGACTATATCCGCAAGTATAGCGGTCGTTCCCCTGTGGTACATCTCAAGGATTTCGCAGGTTCTAAGTCCGAGAATATGTACGAGCTCATCGGCATCGAAAAGAAAGCCGAAGCCGCACCGCAAAAATTCGAATTCCGCCCTGTTGGCAGCGGCAAGCAGGATTTTCCCTCCATTCTTGAAGCGGCAAAGGATGCCGGAGCAGAATGGGTCGTTGTTGAGCAGGATAACCCCTCTATGGGGCTTACCCCCATGGAATGCGCCGCAAAAAGCCGCGCTTACCTGAAAACGATTGGCTGTTGAGTAGCCGCAACAATTATAAAAACGGAGGATTATAACAATGGGATTGGATGATTTCAAGCACAATCAAGAAAAACAAGTAGTTGACACAAACAGAAGAATGCGCGTAGGTATCATTGGTACCGGTTGGATCGCAGAGTCGCATATCAGATCTTACCTGAAGCAAGCAGATGTAGATATCGTTGCAGGCGCTGACCTTGTTCCCGGCAAGGCAAAGAAGTTCTTTGAAAAGTTCGGTGTTGAAGGCGTTAAGACCGACTACGCTTCCCACAAGGAAATGATTGCAGATAAGTCCCTCAACCTCGATGCGGTTTCTATCTGCACCTACAACCGCCAACACGCACAACCCGCTATCGACTGCCTCAACGCAGGCATTAACGTTCTTATCGAAAAGCCCTTCACTGTAACTCTTGACGAGGCAGTTGAGGTTATCAAGGCAGAGAAGGCAAGTGGCAAGGTTCTGTCCATTGGCCATCAGCCCAGAATGGACGCGAATATGAAGATGATCAAAAAGATCTGCCAGAGCGGCGTTCTCGGTAAGATCTATTACATTCAAACCGGCGGCGGCCGCCGTCGCGGTATTCCCACGCCTTACGGCACCACCTTCATCGAAGATGAGACCGCAGGTCTTGGTGCACTCGGTGATATCGGTTGCTACTCTTTGGATATGGTTTTGAACGCAGTTGGCAATCCCAAGCCCCTGACCGTTTCGGGTTACAAGTCCAATTTCTTTGGCACCGACCCCAACTACTCCAACTACGTAAAGACTCACCATCCCGAGTATGCAGAAAAGTTCAAGGTTGACGATTTCGCAGCAGCATTCGTACGTCTCGAAGGCGACATCATCCTCGACTTCCGTATTTCTTGGGCAATGAACATGGATACCGCAGGCGACACCCTTATTTTGGGTACCAAGGGTGGTC
>JAZSFM010000126.1:0-6441 GCA_045532215.1 Eubacteriales bacterium
GTGACAGTTTCGTCACTCTCGGCGGTTCATTTTTCATATTGCTGTTTGTGGTTTGTTTTTATTATCTATTCAAAATCAGTTTTGTCAACTCAACGGGATCTACGATAGTGTCACCCTTGTAAACACGCATATTTCCGGAAGCAATTTCGTCAATGAGGATAACTTCGCCGTTGTTGTAACCAAACTCAAATTTGATGTCCCAAAGGTCAAGATCGATGGTTTTGAGATCATCGGCAACGATCTTTGTGATTTTGAGAGTTTGCTCTTTCATACTCTCAAACATTTTCATATCCATAATGCCAAGAGCGGCAAGACCTTCGGCGGTTACAAGCGGATCGCCCTTTTCGTCATTTTTGAAGGTACATTCAACGTAGCCCCCTTCAAGACGAGTGCCGTTTTCAATATATTCACCGTATCTACGAATAAAGCTACCGGTTGCAACCAGGCGGCAGATGACCTCAAGTCCGTGACCGAAAACGGTTGCGGGGAGAACTTCCATAGTAGCGTTCTCAACATCGGCACCAACGTAGTGTGTCTTAACGCCTGCCTTTTTGCAAAGTTCAAAATAGTACACCGAGGTCTCAAGATTTGCCTTGCCAATGCCATCAATGGTTAAACCAACAGTGTTTTCACCGGGATCGAATACGCCGTCTTTGCCGGTGCAATCGTCCTTAAATTTGAGCATAACATTGCCGTTCTCAAGTGCATAAACGTCCTTGGTTTTGCCGGTATAGATCTTTTTCATAAATCCGTACTCCTTTGATTTCAGTCCCCCACAGCCACGCGAACTGCCGTGACCAGTGAGGATTATTTTTTATGAAAACATTATACCACAATATCGGAGTGTTGTCAATCAATCAAAACAAAAAAATATTACCAAAAAATGAAAAAATATTTTGCGATTTTTTGTTTTTTGGTTGACATTTTTGGCTTTTTGCGTTATAATTATATGTATATTTCCAAGAACGAAGGGAAGGAGCGTGAACTGTTATGAACAACGCTGATCTACTTCAAACTATAGAAGACGGCATGTCTTCCTTTTCCAGAGGACAAAAACTGATTGCGGCATACATTCTTGAGCATTACGACAAGGCCGCGTATTATACCGCATCCAAACTAGGTGCCATTGTTGGTGTTTCCGAGTCTACTGTTGTGCGCTTTGCAAACGAGCTTGGCTATGAGGGATATCCCGAATTGCAGCGTGCACTCAAAAAATTGATTCGCAGCCGCTTGACTTCCTTCCAACGCGTAGAGGTTACAAACAGTCTCATCGGCGAGGATGACGTACTGGAAAAGGTACTCGCCTCGGATATTGAAAAGATTAGACAGACAGCCGAAGAGATCGATCACGCATCTTTTGCCGCTGCCGTGCAAAATATTGTCAATGCAAAGAATATCTATATTATCGGTGTGCGCTCATCCTCAACACTTGCGGGCTTTCTCAACCACAGTCTGCGTATGATTTTTGATAACGTCCGCTTTGTGCAAACCACCTCGGGCAGTGAAATGTTCGAGCAGATTATGCAAATCGGAGAGGGAGACGTAATGATTGCTATCAGCTTCCCACGGTATTCCTCGCGTATCATCAATGCGGTGGAATATGCAAAAGAAAGAGGTGCCGACATTGTTGCTCTGACAGATAGCGACCTTTCTCCCATCGCGGCAGAAGCCGACCAACTTCTCATCGCTCACAGTGATATGGCATCCTTTGTGGATTCCTTGGTAGCCCCTTTGAGCATCATCAACGCTCTTGTGGTGGCTGTTGCACGGGAACGTGAGGCAGAAGTCAGCGAACGTTTGCGCGTGCTCGAAGAAGTATGGGATCATTATGACGTGTATGACAAAAAGCGAAACTGACGCACGCCGTGTTGCCGTGGTTGGTGGTGGAGCTGCCGGAATGATGGCAGCTATTACCGCCGCCGAGGCAGGGGCTGATGTAACCCTTTTTGAACGCAACGACCGCGTTGGCAAAAAACTCCGTATCACGGGCAAAGGGCGTTGCAACGTTACAAACAACTGTGATAACAACGAGTTTCTCTCCAACGTGCCCACCAATCCAAGATTTTTATACGCATCTCTTGCGCGCTTTTCTACAGCGGATACGATGGCTTTTTTTGAATCAGCCGGCGTGCCCCTGAAAACCGAGCGCGGAAAACGCGTTTTTCCGATCTCCGACCGCGCCGGCGATATTGTTGGTGCAATGGAGAAAAAATGCCGCGAAGCGGGTGTGACGATTGTTCATCGTCGCGTACGCGGACTGCTCATTGAAGATGGTCGTATCATCGGCTTGCGCTATGGCGAGAGCGAAGAGAATTTTGATGCCGTTATCGTTTGCACGGGCGGTCGTTCCTATTCAATGACAGGTTCGGATGGCGACGGCTACCGCTTTGCCACCGATGCTGGGCATACTGTCACACCCTTGCATCCCTCACTTGTGCCTCTTGTGGCAGAGGGAAAGTTGTGCGCATCCCTGCAAGGACTTTCACTCAAAAACGTGTCGCTGTCTATAAAATTGACGCAATCCGGAAAAACTATTTATGAGGATTTTGGCGAGATGCTTTTTACGCACTATGGGCTCACCGGTCCGTTGGTGCTTTCGGCATCGGCGCATCTGTCCGATATTGTCCCGGGTAAATACGAGGCCGTTATCGACCTCAAACCGGCACTTGACGAAAAAACATTGGATGCGCGCATCCTTTCAGATTTTTCAAAATATCAAAACCGCGATCTCATCAACGCGCTGGATGACCTCTTGCCGCAAAAGATGATCGCTCCTTATATCGGCTTGTGCGGCATCGATCCGCGCAAAAAGGTCAACTCCATCACACGCGAGGAACGAGAAAGAATGGTGCACGTGCTCAAGGGCATTCGTGTAAAGCTTGTCGGGTTCCGTCCCATCGAGGAAGCCATCGTTACACGCGGTGGTGTCAGCGTTAAAGAGGTTGATCCCAAAACAATGCAATCCAAGCTTGTGGAAGGGCTCTACTTTGCAGGCGAGGTTTTGGATGTTGACGCCTACACGGGCGGCTTCAATCTGCAAATCGCATTTTCCACTGCCACAGTAGCGGGAACTTCCGCCGCGTGGGGATAAAATTCATTCAAAAAGGAAAAAGCACCATGATTCAAATTGCCATTGACGGGCCCAGCGGGGCAGGTAAATCAACGGTTGCAAAAGCCGTTGCCCGCGAGCTGGGCATCATATATGTAGATACGGGCGCGCTCTATCGTACCATCGGTTATTTTGTGCGCTCGCGCAACGTTGATCCCAAAGATCCCGAGGGCGTTGCAGCACTTCTACCCGAAATCTCGGTTGAACTCAAATACGAGAATGGACGTCAGATTGTGTGCCTGAACGGTGAGGATCTGGGCGACCGCATCCGCACCCCCGAAATGTCTATGTATGCGTCTGCCGTATCGGCAATTCCTGCTGTACGTGCATTTTTGCTTGAAACACAACGCAAGATTGCACGTGAGAATAGCGTTATTATGGACGGTCGTGACATCGGAACCGTCATTTTGCCCGATGCCAACGTCAAGATCTTTTTGACAGCATCCAACGAGTGCCGTGCGATGCGTCGCCGTGATGAGTTGGTGGCAAAGGGGATTGAGGTCACCTACGAGGAAGTGCTCGCAGATATGATTGAACGTGACCGCAACGACAGCACTCGCTCTGTTGCTCCCGCAGTTGCCGCTTCCGATGCAACACTCTTTGATAACTCCGGTATGACTCCCGAGGAGTGCACCGCGGCTATCATCAAACTGATTAAGGAAAAGACCGGGATATGACGGGCGTAAGTCGCACCGTTGAAATTGCAGAGCACGCGGGCTTTTGCTTCGGTGTCAAAAGAGCCGTTGAGGCGTTTGAAAACACCGTCCAAAATCTCCCCACAGGCGGCGTGGTTGCAACGCTTGGACCCTTGATTCACAACGAGAGTTATATTCGTTCTCTTGAGTTGCGCGGCATTTTTGCGCTCAATGAGGAACAAGCTATCAAAAGGGCAGAGGAAGCATCCTTTGAGCATCCCTTTGCGCTGATTATCCGTGCCCACGGCATTCCTCTTTCGGTTGAAAAAACCTTACAAAAAATCGCTGCGAACAATCCGCATTTCACGCTCGTGGATTGCACTTGCCCCTTTGTGCAAAAATTGCAAAGGGTAGCCCTTTGTGTGGATGTCAAGAGCGAGTTTTTCCTGCTTCTCGGAGACGAAAATCATCCCGAGGTCAAGGGCGTGATGAGCCGTTGCGAGGGCGAAAAATACGTCTTCACCTCGGAGACGGAGTTGAAAGAGCTCCTTTTGGCTCGAAAAGAACAAAAAAGCGACGGCAAAATGCCCATTTTGGCGGCGCAAACAACGCAAAATTTGTGCAAATGGGAAAAAAGCCAACAAATTCTTAAAAAACTATATACAAATGCCAAAATTTTTGGTACAATATGCAGTGTGACCGAAGAACGCCAGAGGTGTGCTCGGGAGCTTGCAGCACGGTGCGATGGCATCGTGGTGGTGGGGGGCAAACATAGTGCCAACACCGCAAAACTCTATCAAATTTGCCGCGAGAATTGCGGCAACACGGTGTGGATTGCCACGGCGTCCGAATTGGATACAGCCCACTTTGCCACATCTCTACACGTTGGAATCGTCGCTGGTGCATCGACACCAAGCGAGGAAATACAGGAGGTATATAAAACCATGAGCGAAATTATGAAAGAAAATTTCGAAGAAATGCTCGAATCGCAATGCTTAACTTTAAATACAGGAGATGTCGTTACCGGAACAGTTACTCACGTTTCTGATGCTGAGCTTCAGTTGGACCTTAGCGCAGGCGTAACCGGCTACATAAAAGCGGAACAGATTACTGACGATCCCACTTTTAAGCTGACTGAGAACTTCAAAAACGGCGACCAAGTCGAAGGCTTCGTCATTCGTGTCAGCGACATCGAAGGCGTTGCAGAGCTCTCCAAAAAGAGAGTTGATGCCGATAAGAATTGGCAGAGCGTAGTTGATGCTTGCGAGAACAAGACCGTTCTCGAGGGCAAGGTAACCGAGGCAGTTAGAGGCGGCGTTGTTATTCTTCACAACGCAAACCGTGTCTTTGTTCCCGCATCCCAAACCGGTGTTCCGAAGGATGGCGATCTTTCCACCCTTGTTGGCCAAACCGTATCCTTCAAGGTAATCGAAATCAAGGCACCCAAAAAGGCAATCGGTTCCATCCGCGTAGTTCTTCGCGAGGAGCGCCGTGCACAAGAGGCAGACTTCTGGGCAAACATCGAGGTAGGCAAGGCATACCACGGTACTGTTAAGAGCTTGACCAGCTTTGGCGCATTCGTAGACCTCGGCGGTGTTGACGGTATGGTACATCTGACCGTACTGTCCTGGAAGCGTCTGAAGAGCCCCGCAGAAGTTGTTTCTGTTGGCGACGAACTCGATGTATTCGTAAAGAGCTTCGACCCCGAAAAGAAGAGAATCTCCCTCGGCTACAAGACCGAAGAGTCCAACCCTTGGAACATCTTCAAGTCTCGTTATGCTGTAGGCGACATCGCTTCTGTTAAGATCGTTAATATGATGCCTTTCGGCGCATTCGCTGAAATCATCGATGACGTTGACGGTCTCATTCACATCTCCCAGATTGCTATGCAAAGAATTGCAAAACCCGCGGATCTGCTTGAAATCGGCCAAGTAGTTGACGCTCGTATCATCGAGATCGACGACGAAAAGAAGAAGGTAAGTCTCTCCATCCGCGCTCTCCTCGAAGAAGCAGCAGAGGCAGCAGAGGCAATGCCCGAAGAGTATGCAGAAGAAGCAGTAGCAGAAGAAGCAGTAGCAGAAGAAGCTCCCGCAGAAGAAACTGCAGAATAATTCAAAATTATCAACAACGAATGAGACTCCCTTGCGGAGTCTCATTCTTACAATCAGGAGGTATATGCAAATATGTCCGCTCCAATTAAAGTGATGACTTTCAATATGCGCATCAACACACCGGTTGATGGCGATAACTGGTTTCGTCATCGGCGCCCCAAAATTGCAGAGGTAATCCGCCGCGAAAATCCCGACATCATCGGCTTTCAAGAAATTGACGAGGAAATGCAGGATTTTCTCGCAGAAACTTTCCCAGAATATATCATTCTCGGTCATGGACGCAAGGATGACTATTCTTGGGAGGGAACACCTATCGCCTTCCGCAAGAGCCGCTTTTTGCTCCATACATTCCGCGAGCGTTGGCTTTCGTTGGAGGAAAATCTCCCAGGAAGTCGCCTGCACGGAATGGGGCAGAGCGATTGCCCGCGCATTCTCGTTTGTGCCGAGCTGATCGACCGCACTTGTTATAAGCCCTTCAGCTTTTACAACGTGCACCTCGACTATATCCCCGATACCGCCGCGCAGATCGTTGAGGCGGCACTCCTACTCAAGGATATCAGCGAGTCACCGTTCCCGTACGTTCTCA
>JAZSFM010000129.1:0-5258 GCA_045532215.1 Eubacteriales bacterium
CAGTACATTCGCGTCAGCTACCGTACTGCCGTCAATGAGATCGAAACCAAGATCAAGGAGTGGGCGGCAAGCTTTGGTGGAATGTTGCGCGAATATGAGCGTGAGAAATACCTTCTTGTTTTCACACGTAAAGCACTTGACCGTTGCGTTCGTAACAAATTCCAAATTCTTGATACCATTCGCAGTATTCGACTTGGCGATAACAGCTTCCCCGTAACCATCTCCATTGGCGTTGGTGCCATTGAGGGTAGCTTTGAAGATAAGGAAAGAGCCGCAGGCGACGCACTTGACATCGCCCTGCAAAAGGGTGGCGACCAAGCCGCCGTGAACGACGGTAAGTCGGTAACGCCTTACGGCGGACGCGTCAATACGATGGCGGGTTCTACCACCATTACCTCGCGTGTCAATTCCCAGCACCTGTGCCGCCTGATGAAGGATGCCGAAAACGTGCTGATTATGGGACATCGCGGTCCCGACTACGACTCTATCGGTTCTTGCGTCGGTCTTGCCCGTCTTGCTATATGCGCGCGCGGGGGAGACACTTCCAAGATTCGTGTTGTCATCAATCGCGACCACGCGAATTTCCGTACTTGCTACGACCTGTTGGCGGCACTTCCCGAATACCGCTCGATGTTCATCAACGGGGACACGGCTCTCGATGCAGTTCGCACGAATACGCTCTTGATTATGAGTGACGTTAACAACGTCAATAACACCGAGTGTCCCAAACTGCTCAAATGCGTCAATAACGTGGTTATCATCGACCACCATCGTCGTCAGGACCAACTCTACGAATTCAAACCCCTGATGACCTATATCCGTCCCGGTGTTTCGGCAGCGAGCGAGCTTGTTAGCGAAATGTTGGAATTCAGCCCACACCGTGATGCACTCCTCAAAGAGGAAGCTAACTTGATGCTGGCAGGATTGATGCTTGATACCAAAAACTTCACCACCTCTGTGGGTATGCAGACCTTCTCGGCGGTACACTATCTGTACGAGCGAGGCGCACACGCAAGCGTGGTTCGCAAATTCTTTACCGAAACGATGTCCGATCTCTTTACTGCATCCGATATCGATAGCCGCACGCGTACTTATCGCGAAAAGGTTGCTCTCACTTGGCTCAGCGTTGACCGTGTAGCCACCGAGGATGATAACATTGCCGTTGCAAAGGCGGCAGACAAACTGATGAACATTGATGGCATTGAGGCATCCTTTGCATTGCTTCGTGCTGACAATACCGTTACCATTTCCGCGCGTTCGCACGATAAGATCAACGTGCAAATCATTATGCAAAAGCTGGGCGGCGGCGGACACTACGATATGGCAGGCGCACGTCTTACCAACGTGACACTTGATGGCGCGTGCCGCAAGCTCAAGGCAGCACTCGACGATTATCTCGATAACGAATACGAAGTTGAGAGACGCTCGAGAAAGTAACCCCGATTTTATCGCACATAGGAGAGACATAAAATGAAAGTGATTTTTTTAACCGACGTAAAAGGGCAGGGCAAAAAGAATCAGGTTGTTGAAGTATCCGACGGATATGCAAAGAACTTCCTCATTCCTCGCAAGCTTGCAAAGCCCGCCGATGCACAGTCGCTCAATGACGTAAAAGTTAAAGAAGAGGCACTGCAATATCGCATTGCCACCGAAAAAAAGGAAGCGCAGGCACTTGCCGCACGTCTGAAGGAACTTGTTGTGGTTATCAAAGCCCCGGGCGGAACCGATAACCGTCTTTACGGCTCTGTAACTGCAAAGGATATTTCCGACGCGCTCAAGACCGCACACGGTATTGATATCGACAAGCGCAAGATTTCTCTTGCTGACCCTATCAAGGCATACGGCAATTATCAAGCAGACGTCAAACTCTACACCGAAGTGAGCGGCAAGATCACCGTTCGCGTTGAGAAATAAGCCATGCAAAACGAACTCATCAAACGCCTGCCGTTCTCTATGCCGGCAGAGCAATCGCTCTTGGGAGCGATTCTAATCGACCCCGTCTCCATCACACAGGTGGCGGACCTACTCAACTCCGAGGATTTTTATCTCGAGGAGCATAAGCAAATTTATCTTGCAATGCAAGAACTCTTTATGGCAAACAGCGAAATCGACGTAGTAACGCTCATCGATATGCTTGTCACTAAGGGCATTTATAACAAGTCTGGTGGCGAGGATTATATCCGCACGCTGACCGATGCCGTTCCGGATGCGCTCAACATTAAGGACTATGCACGTATTGTCAAAGAAAAGAGTGTTTTGCGCCAACTGATTTCCGCGTGCTCGGAAATTTCCGAGGCGGCTTATTCCGAGCAAGAGTCGGTTGTTGACATCATCGACCACGCCGAAAACCTCATTTTCAATATTGCGCAGGGCAGAGATACCAAGGGCTTCCGCCACATCAAGGACGTGCTTGGCGACGTTTATGCACATCTGCACGATCTGAACACCAACAAAGAGGCAACACAAGGCACGCAAACCGGCTTCTCGGCTCTTGACCGCGTTCTCGCGGGTCTTGGCAAGAGCGACCTCGTTTTGGTTGGTGCACGTCCCGGTATGGGTAAAACCTCATTTGCTCTCAATATTGCCACCAACGTAGCAAAGCAAACAAAAAAGACGGTTTGCATCTTCTCCTTGGAAATGTCCGCCGATCAGCTTGTCAACCGTGTGCTTTCCAGTGAGGCACTTGTCAATAGCTATAGCTTGCGTACGGGAGAACTTGCCCCCACCGATTGGGAAAACCTTGCAAGAGCCGCAGGCGAGCTTGCGGGCTGTGACATTCTCATCGATGATACCTCGGGTATGACCGTTACCGCAATGAAAGCAAAACTGCGCCGCGTCAAGAACCTTGGTATGGTCATTATCGACTACCTTGGTTTGATGTCTGGGGATAAGCACACCGAAAACCGTGTGCAAGAGGTTTCCGAAATCTCTCGCTCGCTCAAAATTATGGCAAAAGAACTGATGGTTCCCATCATTTGCTGTGCACAGCTTTCTCGTGGGCCGGAGTCTCGTACCGACAAAAAGCCGATGCTCTCAGACTTGCGTGACTCGGGTGCAATCAAGCAGGATGCCGACACCGTTATTTTCCTCTACCGTAGTGAATACTATAAGACAGATGACGCTGCAGGGCAGGATACCAGCATTGCCGAAATCATCATTGCAAAGAACCGTCACGGCTCTACGGGAACGGTCAATATGGGTTGGAACGGTCAGTTCACCAAGTTCGTGACCATTGCCGATGAGCGCGACGTAGGCGTATGACAGACCAACTCGTACAAAAGGGAAGACTGAACGACCCGCGCAAATTGGCAGGGCTCACGTCCGACGTGCCCGTTTTGTTAGCGTTTTCGGGCGGTGCCGATTCGATGGCGCTGTTGGATATGCTCCAAAAAGAGAATCCCTACGCTCCTATCCTTTTAGCACACGTTAATCACGGCATTCGCGGAGAGGAAGCTTTGCGTGACCGCACGTTCTGTGGAAAAATTGCAAAAGAGCGTGGATTGGAGATTGCTATTCTCGATGTTGATGTTCCCACGCTCGCCAAAGAGAGAGGACAGAGCATTGAAGAAGCCGCACGTGATGTGCGTTATGCTTTTTTCGCTGATTTGATGAAGGAGCGCAACATTCCTATCTTGCTTACGGCACATCACGCCGACGACCATTTGGAAACACTCCTTTTCCGCATCGCACGCGGAACGGGGCTCTCGGGCCTTGGCGGCATCGCGCCCATTCGTCCCTTTGCTACGGGACACCTTGCGCGTCCCTTGCTCGGTTTTACAAAACAGGAAATTTTGCAGTATTGCAAAGAAAATGCACTCGCATTCGTCACCGATAGCACCAATGCCGACACGGCCTATGCGCGCAACCGCATTCGCGCAGAGGTCATTCCCGTGTTGGAGTCGCTTTATTCCGACGTAGCCCATCGTGCTGTACGGATGAGTACTGACCTATCCGAGGACGAATCCCTGCTTTGCGGAATTTCCACCGCCTTTGTAGAGCAAAATACTACGAGGGGTACAATGAATGTAAAAGCATTGCGCGAGGCACATCCCGCCATCCGGCGCCGCGCTTTGCAGATTTGGTTTGAGGGGGAGAGCGGTGCTACCCTTGAGTCGGTTCACCTGCAAATGTTGAACGATTTGATTATGAGCGGAAACACAACCGCGCGTGTGGCATTGCCCACCGAGGTTTCGGCTTATTGCACGGTAAAAGGTCGGCTTTCGCTTATCAAAACAAAACCGCAACCTGTTGGCGAGTACACATTGTCGCTGACAATCGGGGAACAAAAAATCCCCAACACTGATATTTCCATTTGCATTACCCCTATTGAAAATCCCGCCGACGTTGACAAACGCGCGGGGAATGTTCTTGTTTTGGTGGGCGAATGGGAAGACTTACAAAAAACACTCACGTGGCGCAACCGACGCGAGGGCGATGTGATGATGCTTGGCAAAATGCACCGTCAATTACGTCGACTTTGGGCAGCGCAGAAAGTTTCCACCGAATTGCGTCAAGCCCTGCCGTTGCTTTGCCGTGGCGAGGAGATCGTTTGGGCGCCCTTTGTGGGAACCTCGGACGATTTTGTAGGCAAAGTTGCAAGAGGAGATTCGTCTCTTGCTTATAAAATTGAAATCAACGTACCGAACAATGCATTTTGAGAACGCAAAAGAAAGGATGATTGCTATGCACCAAATGAAGGATGACATCAAGTATATTTTAGCAGACGAGGAAAAGATCGCGGCGACCTGCGACAGACTTGCCGCGCAAATCAACGCAGATTATCCAGACACCGATCGCGAACTCGTTTTCGTTATCGTGCTCAAGGGCTCTGTTCTGTTTGCAACCGACCTCATCCGTCGTATCAACCGTCCCTGCACAATGGAATTTATGAAAGTTTCTTCCTATGGCGCAGGCGTTGCAACGTCGGGCTTTATTCAGGTCAGTCTCGACCTCAAGCGTGACATCAAAGATGTTGACGTCATCATCGTTGAGGATATCATCGACAGTGGGCGCACACTGCAAAAGCTTTGCTCACTTTTGGCCGACCGCGGTGCACATAGCGTAAAATGCTGCACGCTGCTCGATAAGCCCTCTCGCCGTCAGGTTGAAATGGTGGCAGACTATACGGGTATTACGATTCCCGATGAGTTTGTAGTTGGCTACGGACTCGACTTTGCAGAGTACTATCGCAATCTCCCTTACATCGGCGTTCTCGACCCGTCGGTTTACAGCGAGTAAATAAAATGAAGATCCCCGAG
>JAZSFM010000071.1:0-8327 GCA_045532215.1 Eubacteriales bacterium
CCTTCTATCCGAGCACTAACAAATTCATTTAGTTATATTTGTGCAAGAGTTCTTGAAAGGGGTGTGGGGGAAACTTCTAGCAAGAAGTTTCCCCCACGTAAACCGCCGTCCTATTCTTATAAAACCTTACTCAAAAACTCCTTGGTACGGGGATTTTGAGGATTGCCGAAGAGTTCGGCGGGAGGGGCGTCCTCGGCGATAACGCCGCCATCCATAAAGAGGACGCGGTCGGCAACTTCGCGCGCAAAGCCCATTTCATGCGTGACGATGACCATTGTCATACCCTCGTTTGCAAGTTCCTTGATGAGGTCAAGAACCTCACCAACCATTTCGGGGTCGAGGGCGGAGGTGGGCTCGTCAAAGAGCATCACCTGCGGATTCATTGCAAGCGCGCGCACGATGGCGATACGTTGCTTTTGACCGCCGGAAAGGGTAGACGGATAGACGTTTGCTTTGTCTTCAAGACCGATGCGGCGCAGGAGGGAGAGTGCTTTTTCTTTTTCTTCCGCGCGAATCTGCTTTTTGACAGCCGCAGGGGCGAAAAGACCGCCTGCCTTTTTGATGCGCAGATGGACGGGTGCGAGCATAATGTTCTCGATAACGGTTTTGTTGTTGAAAAGGTTGAATTGCTGGAAGACCATGCCGATGTTTTCGCGGTGTTTGTTAATGTCTACCTTCATATCGGCGAGGTCCTCGCCGCCAAAGAAGATTGAGCCGCCCGTGGGGTCTTCCATACAGTTCAAACAACGCAAAAAGGTACTCTTGCCGCTGCCCGAGGGACCAATCACGGCAACCTTTTCACCCTTGTAAATATTCTGGTCGATGTGCTTAAGGACCTCAAGGTCGCCAAAGCTTTTGCATAGACCGCGCACCTCTAAGAGAGGTTGATTAGCTGTGCCGTTCACTCTTTGCAAGTCTCCTTTCCATCAGTTTGACCAGAGACGCAATAGCGGCTACCAAAACGATGTAGAGCAGCGCCATTACGAGATAGGGAATCATATATTCGTAGGAATTTGAGCCCTGATCCTGAAATGCTTTTGTAATGTCGATTGCGCCAACGTAGCCGACGATAGCGGTTTCCTTAATGAGCGCAATAAACTCGTTACCCATTGTAGGCAAAATGTTTTTGACCGCTTGCGGGATAACAACCTTCATCATGGAGGTAGAGAAGGGAAGTCCTACGGCTCTTGCGGCTTCGAGCTGACCGGGGTCAACCGAGTTGATGCCGCCACGCATAATTTCGGAAATATATGCACCGCTGTTCAAGCCGAAGATTAGCACACAGGAAGTAACCTCGGGCAGAGCGACCCCCATCAGAGGCAGAAGAATATAATAGCCCAGAAGCAGTTGAACAACGATAGGAGTTCCACGGAAGAAAGCAACGTAAACGTTGCAAACGGCCTGCGCATAGCGCACGATCTTTTTGTAAGGGGGGACGACCTTGACCATAGCAATCAGCGTTCCGATGACAGTGCCGATCAAAAGACCACCCACTGCAATGATGCAGGTGTTTTGAATACCCGTCAGCAGTTTTTTGTAGCCGTTATTTTTGAAAAAGTAGTTGGAAAAGATAGCCCACTTTTTTGCGAATTTGAAGCGAATGCCAATGTTCACTGCCAAAACGGCCAGGAGAGCCACCACAATTAGGATGACTAAAATGTCCATCCAATGCTTTTTGAAGAAGTTTTTCAACTTTTTGTTTTGCATACAAGAGTCCTTTCTGCTTTGTATCAAAAGGTTTGAGCGCAAACACAGGGAGAGCGAGTCTCCCTGTGTCTGTTATTTGATTAAAAATCAGTTTGCAGCGTTTACATTCTTAACGATTGCCTTTGCAGGACCTTCATCAATAATGACGTAGCTTACGTTGCCGTTGAGGATGTTTTGAACAGCAAGAGCGCCGGTGTTGTACTTCATAGTGGTGAAGCCGAAGCCATCAAAGCCCCAGTCTGCATCGCCTTCGCAGTACTTTTGGCCGGTGGTTGCGGATTGAACACCGATCTTTACATCCTTGCCCAAAGTCTTCAGGATGGCTTCAACATCAGCAACGGTCTTGCATTCGTCAAACTTGGTGTCGTCCTTGGGAACAATCAGCATTTGAGATGCATCGTAGTAGGACTCGGAGAAGTCAAGAATCTGCTTACGGGTGTCGCTTACGGTCAGGCCTGCAGCGGCAATGTCTGCAACGCCGCCTTCAACGGTAACAGCACCGTTTTCGCCTTCATAAGAACCGCCTGCTGCGGAAACGGAGAGGCAAACTGCGTCAAATTCCATATTGTAAATGTAGAGCTCTTTGCCAATCTTTTGTGCAAACAGAGCCATAATCTCGAGGTCGAGGCCGTAGTAGTTCTCGCCTACCATATATTCAAAGGGCTCGAATGCGGCGTTGGTAGCAACGATGAGCTGGCTACCGTCGGTCTTCTTTTCCTTTGCGGAAACAACAGCGGTGGGAGTGCCGTCGCCAAAGTATTTGTTGACGATTTCATCAAACTTGCCGTTGCTCTTAATCTCGGTCATAAAGCTGTTGAGCTGGGCCAGGAGCTCGGTGTTGCCTTTTTGAACGGCAAATGCGTATTCTTCTTCGGTCAACTTAATTTCAATGACCTTAACACCCTTTTCTTCGGGTTGTTTGCAGGATGCGAAAGCAGCGATGCAAGAGAGCATCATAACGAGTGCCAGAGCAATGGATAAAATTTTCTTCATGGTAAGTTCCTCCGTGATTTGAAAAATGTGTTTTTGCGATTGGGTTATCGTGCTTATATGATACTGCATAATTATGCATTTGTCAACCCCTTTTGCAAAACTTTTTATTTTTCATAATTTTTGTATAAAAACACATCAAAACGGCTGCTTTGGTTGTATAAAATGACTATAAATTCTTATTTTTGAATACAACAACCCGAAACGACTATGAATAAATATTCATTTTATGCATAAACACGGGCGGATATATGCACTCTCACGTGCGCGCACGCGCGCGGATACCCGATAAATGAAGAAAAAATGCCGCTGCTATTGATTTTTGTTCCAAAATGTGGTATAATTGATGTAAATCCATATAAAAAACTTTTTTGGAGGAATGATTATGGTTTACGAAAGAAAAGATATCGACCAAAAATACAAATGGGACCTCTCGGTGATTTATGCCGATGAAGCAGCTTTCAATGCCGACTATGCCCTGGCGGAGAAGAAGATCAAAGCGTTCCGCGCACATGAAAAAACCATTACCAAGAGCGCTGAGCAGCTCTATGCCGCTCTTTCCGATATGGTTGAGGTGGAAAGCATCATTTATAAGTTATATCAGTATGCGTCTCTCTCCTTCTCGGTTGACACTGCCGATAACCACGCGCAGGCACTCAGCACAAGAGCAAGAAGTCTTGCGATTGCTGCGGGAGAAGCTTCTTGGTTCGTTTCTCCCTACATTCTCAAGCTCGACCGTGAGACGGTTGACGCCTGGTTCGAGGAATGCCCCAAACTCGAAACTTTCCGCCGCATTATCTACAAGATTATGCTCGATAAAGAGCACACACTTTCCGACGAGTGCGAAATTTTGATGTCCAAGATTCAGGATGCAATGGGCTCTCACTCGGGCATTCGTAGCGTATTTACCAACTCCGACTTGCGCTTTGGCAAGATTCGCGACGAAGAGGGCAAAAAGGTAGAAATCACCGACACCAACTACGTCATGTACCTGATGAGCCAAGAACGCAGAGTTCGTAAGGCGGCATTCGATTGCATCTATAAGACCTACGAGCAATTTGCAAACACCTTTGCAACCCTTTATGAGGCAAGAGTAAAGGAATCTACCACCAGGGCAAAGATCCGCAACTATGCCAACTCCATCACCGCATCCACCGCGCACGATGAAGTTACCCCCGTTATCTACAATAACCTTATCAACTCGGTAAAGGCAGGACTGCCCGTTCTGTATGATTACTACGATTTGAAAAAAGAAGTTCTCGGTTTGCAACAGTTGCATCTGTATGACATCTACACCCCTCTGATGGGCGAGATTGACAGCGAATACACCTACGAACAAGCTGTAGAAGAAGTTCTTAAAACTGTTAAGGTTTTTGGTGAAGAGTACGAATCCAACCTGCGCGCAGGCCTTTGCGAAAAGGGATGGGTAGACGTATATCCTTGCCGCGGTAAGAGAGGCGGCGCATTCTCTTCCGGCACACCCGGCACCGAGCCCTATATTCTGCTCAACTACACCAACAAGCTCGATGACGTTTCCACCCTCGCACACGAGGCAGGACACTCGATGCACACTTGGTTCTCCACCAACTACAACGAGCCCCACAACTCCGACTACACCATTTTTGTAGCAGAGGTTGCATCTACCGTTAACGAGCTGCTTATGGCGCACAGAATGTTGGAAGAGTGCCAAAGCGACGATGAAAAGCTCTACATTCTCAACCAACTCATGGAGACCTACAAGGGCACTCTCTACCGTCAAACCATGTTTGCAGAGTTTGAGAGAGATATGCACGCAATGTGCGAAAAGGGAATTCCGCTTACCGCCGAATCCATCAATAAGCATTATTACAAGATTGTTAAGCGTTACTTTGGCCCTCGCGTAAAATGCGACAAGCAGATTGCTTATGAGTGGATGCGCATCCCGCATTTCTACACCTGCTTCTACGTTTACAAATACGCAACCTGCATTTCTGCGGCATCTGCAATTGTAAAGAGAATCGAAACAGAGGGAGAGAGCTACATTAACCAATATATCGACTTCCTCAAGTGCGGTGGCTCCAAGTCTCCTCTGGATAGTCTCCTTGTTGCGGGCATCGATATGACCAAGCCCGAGGTTGTCAACAGCGCAATCGACGATTTCGCAGCAACCATTAAGCAATTCAAAGAGATTTATAATAAGAAGAAATAATAAATCCCAACAAAACACCCCCTCACCGCAAAAGCGGTGAGGGGGATTTTGCTTTACTTACTCAAATACCGCTCACAATATTCAAAAAGCAAGCCATAAAACTTCAGGTGCTTAATAGGGTTTTGCAGAAGTGAGTGGTCGGAGTCTTTTAGGGGAATGTAATCGTAGGGAACAGTGTGTGCATTGAATTGTTCCACCAGCGAGTCGGCATTGGCCGGGGGGACAACGGTGTCTTTTTCGCCTTGCATCAAGAGTGTAGGCGGCGTCTTTTCATTAATGAAGGAGAGAGGCGAAATCGATGCCAAAATTTCGTCGGCTTCGCCCGAGCGGAGCATTTCGGGGGTGATTTCCACGCCCGTCAGGCGACGTGCAACACGAATTGCCATATCCTCACCCCACACCTCGGGGGAAATATCGGCAGGGCCTGCCATACTTGCCGTGAATACGATTTCTATAGGTGCGTTTTCGCCACGCGAGTAGGCATAAAGCATTGCGAGGTGTGCGCCTGCGGAATATCCGACCGTTGCGACTTTATCGATAACAATTCCACGTTCGGCGGCAAACGCTTGCACCTGCAAAAGAGCGGCATCCAACTCGTCAAGAACCTGCAACACGTGATACGCATCGGCGGTTTCTTCGCTCCAAAGCGTGTAATTGACGTTTGCCACGATATATCCCTGACTTGCAAGCATACGACAACGAATGGTTTCGTCTGCCTTGTCACCGCCCGACCACGAGCCGCCGTGAATGAACAAAATCACGCCATTGCTTTCGCGTCTGTATGCCTCACTCGGGATATAAACATCCATTACGTTTACGTCTTTTTCACTGTAGATGATGTCGCGGTGGATCTCGTAGCCCCAAAAGTAGCCAACAAGAACACACGCCACCAACAAAAGGAACGCAGAAGCCAAAACGGAGAAGAAGATTTTAAGTCCTTTTCGTTTTTTCATACAATCCTCGCAAAAAGAGTAGTTATGCATTTATTATAACACCCATGGCAAGGAATGTCAAGACGCGTGGAAAATATACGGGAATTTCACCTGCGGTGAATATCCTTCGCCTTGCCATCGGCTCGCGAGCGGCCGCTGCTCTGCGGCGAGGATGCGAAACCTTATCAAAAATGCAAAGCATTTTGGGCGGGAAGATAAGCGTATGGGTCACCGGAGAATGAAAAAAGCACCTCATTTGAGGTGTCCGGGAATTTCGCCTACGGCGAATATTCGCACGCTCTGCGCCTGGTGTGCGAGCACCCCGATCTCCGAGCGGCGAATGCGAACCCGAGCGTTTGCGGAGTGGCGCAAACGCCATGCCGATTCCGTGAACGGAATCGGGAAAAAAAAAGAGGAACACCTACACAGGGTGTCTCTTCTTTTTTGGTGACCCATCCGGGAATCGAACCCGAGTTTCCAGCGTGAGAGGCTAGCGTCTTGACCGCTTGACCAATGGGCCGTTATTCTTGTGCTTAAATAGTATATCACAACACTTGACAAATTGCAAGTCTTTTTTTGATTTTCGTGCGCTTTTTTGTATATTTTCTTTCTTTTGTTCAAAAAGCAGGTTGGTTTTGTATTGCTTTTTCGTCAAAATACACAAACCAAGGGCGATTTTGCAGTTTTGTGTTCTCAATATATACACTCTCCCCTTGCTTTTTTTTTGCTTTTATGCTATACTGAATTATCAAACAGGAAGGAGAGAGGTATGAGAGCTTTGAAAACCTTGTGGTCGCTTTTTGCATCGATGTTCAAAATTGGGCTGTTCACCTTTGGTGGTGGCTATGCGATGATTGGAATTCTCGAGCGTGAGTTCGTCGAAAAGAAGGGCTGGCTGTCGCACGATGAATTTATGGACCTCATCGTCATTGCCGAATCGACCCCCGGACCGATTGCCATCAACTGCGCCACCTACATCGGCTACAAGGTGGGCAAGGGAAGCGGCTCTGTTGCCGCCACGCTTGGTATGGTGATGCCGTCCTTGGGAATTGTTTATCTCATTTCTCTCTTTTTTGAGCAGTTCCTCGCCATTACTTGGGTGGCGTCCGCGTTCCGCGGGATACAGGCGTGTGTTGTTTTTCTCATTCTTTCGGCAGGACTCAAAATGCTGAAAAAGATGAAAAAGACCGCGTTCTCTATCGCCGTTGCTGCCCTGACTTTTTTGTGTATGGTGACTTTTTGGCTGCTTGGCGTGCAATTTTCCTCTATTTTTTACATTCTCATCAGCGCCTGCCTCGGTCTTGCTGTTTGGGGAATTAACCGCCTAAAAGGAAAGCAAAAGCAGGGCGACGGGGAGGTGGAGAAATGATCTATCTCAAACTTTTTCTCACCTTTCTCAAAATAGGAGCGTTCACCTTTGGTGGTGGATACGCGATGATATCCCTGATGCGCGACGATTGCCTTGCGAACGGATGGCTGACCGAAGGGGAGCTCCTCAACTTTATTGCCGTTGCCGAGTCGACCCCGGGACCTATTGCCGTCAATATGGCAACCTTTGTGGGCTCGTCGCAGGGCGGATGTTTGGGCGCGCTCCTTGCAACCTTTGGCGTGGTGCTTCCGTCCTTCGTTATCATTTTGCTTGTAGCGACTTTGCTCACACATCTGCTCAAATACGCAGGCGTTAAGGCGGTGCTGGGTGGCATTCGACCCGCAATCGTGGGCATGATATTGGCAACTGCCATTACCACGGCACTCGGCGTTTTTGCAGGACTTGGCGCACTGTCATCCACCCCCATCATCGAATGGCGAATGATAGCCATCTTTGCTCTGATTTGTGTCGTTTGGCTTGCTTGGAAGAAATGGAAAAAGACACCCCCGTCTCCCATTTTGCTCATACTACTTTCGGGAGTGCTCGGTGTGGTTTTCTTTGGGGTGTGAAAAAATTTGAAAAGGAAATAAGGAATGAATTTAAACTTTAATACTGATATAGTAAAAATTATCACAGCGGTACGCAAATAGCAAGAGTTTTAACAGAAAACTGGGTACAAGAAAATTTATATTGTCCTAGATGTGGGAACGAAAGAATTTCGCATTTCGCTTTTTGTCTCTTTTAAGCAATACTTTTTCTCTTCTGTTTTGTTATAATAAACCACCCGTTGATAAAAAATTTCCTTTTCTCTTGTCAATTGATAGCAGATATGATATAATAAAATCGAAGCAATAAATTCAAAGAAAAATGAGGTACATATTTTATGAGTCATTACAGTGTTAAAGAAATTGCCGAAAGGATCAAGGCAAGGGGAGAGAGCGTTGTTGTTGGCAAGCAACACGTTTTTGAGCTTGCGGTCATTTCCTTGCTTTGCGGGGGTCACATTTTAATTGACGACGTTCCCGGAACGGGAAAAACCGTTTTGGCAAAAACGCTTGCCAAATCCCTTTCCCTTGACTTCAAAAGAGTGCAATGTGTTCCCGATATGCTCCCCTCCGACCTCATTGGTGTTAACTTCTTT
>JAZSFM010000063.1:0-15984 GCA_045532215.1 Eubacteriales bacterium
GCTTTTTCTATTGGTACAAAAATGCAATATTTTTTTCTCTTTCCTTGACCGCTTAGGCGTGTTCTGATGAGGGGGTGTTGAGGATTTTGGATATAGGAAAAGTTGTGTTTTCGTTTTGGCTCTGTTTGGGTAAATCGGTATTTTATCGGTTTTGAGCTTGTAAACGGTTGGGATTGACTTTCTAACATTCCAAAGCACAAAACGCTACCATTAAATAAAAAACGCACAAGGAGGCAGAAAAATATGAAAACAGCAGTCATCTATGCACGATATTCGAGTGACAGCCAGACCGAGCAATCTATTGAAGGTCAGCTTCGGGAATGTCAGAAATATGCAAAGGCAAACGATATACTGATACTTGATACATACATTGACCGCGCTATGACGGGTACGAACGATAACCGTCTTGATTTTCAGCGTATGTTGAAGGATAGCGGAAAAAGACAATGGGATTACGTTATAGTGTATAAGCTTGACCGTTTTTCCCGTAACAAGTATGAGTCGGTTATCCACAAAAAGGCATTGTGGGACAACGGCGTAAAGCTCTTATCCGCTATGGAGCAGATACCCGACACACCTGAAGGCACGCTTATGGAAGCTCTACTTGAAGGTTTTAATCAATACTACTCGGAGGAACTCGCACAGAAGGTTAATCGCGGTATTCGTGAGAGCTGGCTAAAAGGCAACGCTACGGGCGGCTTTCCGGTTTTCGGATACGACGTTGTAAACAAGAAATACGTTATAAACGAATACGAAGCGGCAATCGTCGTTGAAGCATTTACCAAGTATGCACAGGGTTACAAGGCTCGTGCTATCGCAAAGGATATGCAGGAACGTGGCGTGCGCCGCAAGAACGGCAAGCTGATTGATGCGAAGTACATTTATTACATCCTACACAATCCACGTTATACCGGCAGGGTTGAGCATCACGGAATAGTTTATGATAATATCTTTCCTCGCATTATTTCCGATGAACTCTGGTATGCTGTGCAGACAATTAACGACGCAAACAAGATTGCTCCAAGTCGCAAAAAAGAGATTTTTGACTATATATTGTCAGGCAAACTTGTTTGTGGAAACTGTAAGCATCGTATGAGTGGTGAAAGTGGTACAAGCCATACAGGAGATATTCACTATTACTATCTATGTTTAAGTCGTCGCCGTAGAAAACATCCTTGCAATATGAAAACGGTACATAAACAGTATCTTGAAGATCTGGTCGTAAACGCCACGATGGAAATGCTGAGAACTCCCGACAATCTCCGCAGGATCGCAGAAGCAATTTTTAAGATACACGAGAAGGAAACAAGCGACAATACCACCTTGCGACTTCTCATAAAGAAACGTGATGAAGCTGTTAGAGCAAGCAATAATCTTATTAAAGCTATCGAACAGGGCATCATAACTGAAATGACGAAAACCAGACTACGAGAGCTTGAAACGGAAATCATGCAATATGAATTTGATATTGAACGTGAGAAGCAGCGTACTTATACTTATCTTACAGTAGAAAGCATTGAAGCTTATCTACAAAGTATGATGTTTGACAATCCAGAAGATATCAAAATACGCAAGATTATAGTTAATACCTTTGTGCGAGAAATTATCTTATATGACGACAGAGTTATTATCACTTACAACTTTACGGACACTATCGAACCACATAAGATAGACACAGAAACTATTACCGAGACTGAAAGGCAGATAACTTCTGCCTTTTCAAAAAAATCGGGTTCGTACATTATCCTCTCTGGAGCACCAAAAAAGCAGGTAGGCAATCGCCTACCTGCTTTTTTGCTTTGGGAAACGGACAGGAAGAACCCTACCCGCCTTGGCGGATACGGGCGAATTTTGCTTGCAAAATTTGCAATCGAGCAAAGCGAGATATGTTCAACTGTCCCGTTTCCGCGGTTTCATTCCCACAGTCCCATTTCTCTCCCTCTTGCAATCTTGTTTGGCTTATGTTATAATAATGGTAGAAAACTTTTCTATGCGAGGTAAGTGCTATATTCTTCTTCAAAAGGTTGAAAACGGATTGATAATATTTTTGTCAAGTCTTGACATTCTTGCTCGTTGTGCGTCATCAACAAGCGCCAGATCGGTGAAATGATGAAAATCATCAAGAGTTATCCCGATACCTTTGCAAACTTTGAAAATGTAAACGAGGTGTTTGAAAATTTCAAAAAGCATATTTGATGGGAAGCACAGATAAATTTCCGCCAAGGAAGTTTATCTGTGCTTCAGTTTTTTGGGAAAAAGTATTGCAAACAAATGGCAAATGTGTTATAATACAACTACTTCTATGTAAATAAAATTAGGAGGATAACAATGAAAAAGCTTTGTTGGATGCTTGTTTGCTTGCTTTGCCTGCTTTTGGCAGCATCTTGTTCGGCAAACACCAATACGGATTCTGCACCGCAGGAAACGACCGCGGCAAATACCACGACGGAAACAACCGTGGCTGATACCACGCAAGAGCTCGAGCACACACACAACTACACTTATGTTGTAGAAGACGCCTACTGCAACGAAATGCAAAAAAAGGTTTTCACTTGCAGCGGTTGCTCTGCCACCTATGAAGAAGCACTCGAGGACGCCGGAACGATTCACGTATATGAATCGGTTGTCAAAAATCCCAATCGCACCGAGGGCGGCTATACAACGCACACATGCAAAAACTGCTCCCACTCTTACATAGATAGCTACACCGACCCCGTAGACTTTTCAGCCGGCTTGGAGTATACCAAGCAAGCGGGCAAATATTACGTTTGTGGCATTGGTACTTGTGAGGATACCGAAATTATCGTTCCTGCAAAATCGGAGCAGGGCTTTAGTGTTTACGGCATTGCCAAAAACGCATTTGCCGACACAAACGTAACCTCCATCACTGTTCGCGACGGCGTCAAAGAGATCCAATCTTATGCGTTTAACAATTGTACCGACCTTCAATCGGTAACGCTCCCCAAAAATGCGAACGTTGCAAAAGATATTTTTTCGCAAAATCCCAAGTTATCCTCTCTGACCATGGCGTTTGAAAAACCGCTTGCCTACTATTTTGTATACAAAATGGATGCTCCCGAGGGATTTATGTGGTTGGAGCAAGGCGACGGTTCTGTTCCCAATACTTATTACGGTGCTGTTCCGTATTCGATTAAAGAAGTCAACTTTTTGAATGACCCTTGTCGTATGGTATTGTCATTTTGCAGTATGATCGAAAAGGTTACGATCCCCGAAAACGCGACCTCAATTGGTGCCAATGCATTTAGAGGATGCACAAGTCTGCGTGACTTTGTTATGCCCGAAAGCATTACCCAAATTGGGGGTTATGCCTTCAACCAAACGGCAATTCAATCCATCACTATTCCCAAAAACGTCAAATTTGATGTATATGACCAATACATTTTTGGAGAGTGCAGAGAGCTGCGTGATGTAACTTATCTTTCGCAAAGCACTTGTTGCCCCAGCGGTATTTTTTACGGCTGCACATCCTTGACGGAACTGACACTCCCCAACACAGTTACCACCATTGGCAGCTCCATTATAGCGGGTACCGCCATTCAAGAATTTACAGTTCCCACCGGTGTTACCGTCATCTCAAGCAACGCTTTCGCCGATTGCACACAACTGGTATCGATTACCTTGCCGAACAATATTACCGTTATTGAGTATTACGCTTTTTTAGGGTGTGCTTCTCTCAAACAAATCGATATTCCCACGTCGCTTGAAAAACTGGAACAAAATGCATTTGAGGGTTGTGTTTCGCTTGAAAAGGTTATCCTTCCTGAAACCACAACGTCGATAGGATACGAAATATTCAAAAACTGTTCCTCCCTGTCGCAGGTCAAACTCCCTTCAAACCTGAAAGAAATAGGACAATACACCTTTTTTGGATGCAAAAGTTTGACACAAATCACGCTGCCAAGCACACTTGAACGGTTGGCAAACTCTGCTTTTGAGGGGAGCGGTCTGACCTCTGTTTCGATTCCCGCAACCGTCAAAAGAGTTGGCTCGCGCATATTTGCAAACTGCACGCAACTGACCTCGGTTGTATTCGAGGGGGATGACAATGTCATTGGATCCCAAATGTTCCTGGGAGCCACCGCTTTGGAAAGCATCGTTCTTCCCAAAAACACGCAAGAGATTCCTGTTCAATTTTGCAAGGGTGCTACCTCGCTGAAAACGGTTGTCTTCAATGAAATTTTGACGGTGGTTGGGAAAGAAGCATTTATGGGATGTACCGCGATTGAGGAAATTGTTTTGCCGCAATCTCTGCTTGCCATTCACAACAAAGCGTTTATGGATTGCACTTCTCTCAAAACCGTGGATTTTTCAAACGCGAATATGCCCAAGAGCTACGTTTCCGGCGTTAGCGAATGCTTTGCCAATTGCATATCCTTGACGGAACTGAAAAACTGCACGGTGCTGGCATATTTCCACGAATCCAATTTCCGAAACACCCCTTTTGCGGATTCTCGTCAATAACCCCGAACACATTGTAATGCTATTCAGCCCCCAAATTTACAACTATAAAACAAGCAGGGGATAGCGGATGCTATCCCCTGCTTGTTTTGCCCTCTTGCAATCCTCTCCTCTTTATGTTATAATAATGGTAGAAAACTTTCTTTTGCGAGGTAAGTGCTATGTTCTTCTTCAAAAAGAAATATCCTGCGGCGGCGAAATACAAAGAGAAAGATTTTGTCAACTTTTATCATCGTGGCGAGATGCGCTTTGCGTGGGTTTATGATGCCAAGGTGGATAAATCCGGTGCTGTGTCCTACACGATGCAGGTTGGCGGTCAATGCCCTGCCCTCATTTATGACGTTCCCGAGAGTGACATCATCGGATTGAAAAAGAATTGATAATATTCTTGTCAAAGTCTTGACAATCTTCCCTTTTGGAGGTATAATAGAAGCATAGAAAAACACCACAAAGGAGACTTATATTATGAGCAGCTTTGAGAATTTACGCATTGTGGATAACTTTTATCAGACTTCTCTGTTCTTCCCGATGCCCACCGTTTTGATCAGCACACTGTGCGAGGACGGTACCACCAACTTGGGACCCTATTCCCTGATTCAACCCTATTATGTTGCAGGCAAGGACTACTACGCTATGCTCCTCTCTTGCCGCAACTCCTCTAACACCGCGCAAAACATTCTGCGCACCGGCAAATGCGCCATCAACTTTATTGACGACAATCCCAAAACATTCAAAGAAGCCGTTAAGCTTTCTTGGCCCGGTGACAAGCCCTCCGAAAAGATGCCCAAGTGTAACTTCCGTTTGGAAAAAAGCTTGATTGAAGAAGAGACCGGTGAAGTTCGCCCGATGGTTATGACCGACGCTATTGAGGTCATTGAATGCACGTGGGTTCGCGAGTTGGACGGTGCTGACAAGGATATGCCCGGTGAACTCAACGGCTATGAGGGCCCCTATCACGATTTTAACGGCATTACATCCAAGTTTGGCGCGCACTTCATCCTCAAAATAGATAAGATTTTGATGAAGAAAAAGTATAGCGATGCCATCATCAACGGTGTTAAGGCAAAGGACTTCCCTGCTCTGCCCGTCGATTACGGCTACAGAGATAGTAAAAACTTCTGGTTCCATCGCAAAACGCGCATGAGAGCTGAGCTTTTGCAGGTTCGTCAAGCATCTCTCGAGTCTGTTCGCTATGCAGCTGACCGCGCAGACGACACCGTGAAATTCACCGATGAGGCACTGATGACTATCCTCGGTGTGCCGCGCGTATTCCTCTCGGTCGTTCTCAAGGGCTGCGTTGCCTGGGCAAAGGAAAACGGCGTTACCCTCGTTACTGCCGAGCATATGCAGATCATCAACGACAAGAGATCGAAAGAGAAAAACAAGAAATAAAAAAAAGCACGCCCAACCGTTTCGGTTGGGCGTGCTTTTTTGTTATCAGCCGTCATTTTTAGCGCGGTATTCTTCGTCGGCACAAGCGTGACCGAAGTACATCAACTCCCATACGGCAGGGTCGCTGACACGCTCAATGACTTCTCCACCTTCGATTTTCTCAATGGTAGCAGTACCCTCGAAGCGCAGGTATCCTCCGTCAAAACCAACGAGCTTGGCAAGTGCTCCGAGTGGTTTGGGTAGAACGTCTACAAAACAGGTCTTGTTGATGTCGCCGTGGCGGTGATAGATGATGCGATACTCCTCGCCTTTTTCGGTGATGTATTCGTAGATGACTTTATTATAGACGGGTTTGCCCGTTTGCTCATCGATGTAGCGATCCTCGGGCTTGAATTTGAGAGTGTGGTTGGAGTTATCCCCCAGGATCTCGCCGCCCTTGGCAATCATAAAGACGTCGTGATCCTTATATCCGTACTTTTTGCCAGCAGTGATCCAAGAAGAAATGACTTTATAGTCGCCAATTTTTGCTCTGCCCCAATACCAATGGTGCATGAGCTTGAGCATAGAGATGTTGCCCCAGTTGTGATCGTGATAGCCGGAACCCTCGAGGTGGAGTTCTTTGCCGCCGTCATAACTAACGTCTGCAACCGCTTTGCCTTCGGGAATTGCAGGGAGCCATGCGAAATAATGCTCTTCGTTATCGCCAAAGAATATACTACCCGTTTGTGAGCGCCACGCGGGAATGGTTCCGTCAAGTGAAAGCTTTGCCGACATTGTTTTGCCTTTGAAAACAACGTCATAGTGCTTCAAATCTCCCTTACACCAACAATCGCCAACCTTAACATCGCATTGTTCTTTGGCATAATGGCTTTCGGCAAGCGTGGCAGAGACCTCCTCGGAGAACTTTGTTCCGTCGGGGAGTGTCAATTCCATGGTGGACATCGGCTTGATTGGCCCATTGACGCTGATGGGATTTTTAGAGAACAGGAAGATAACAAGAATGGTACCATCGGGATAGTGCGAATCATAGTACCACCACTCATAAGTCCCTTTGGATCCGTCAACGCGTGCACCGTCTTCCCAAAGTTCTACGTGTTCTCGTTTCAAGCCCATTTTTTGATAATGCAGATCGTCATCGGGATGAATAGAATTTTGAATTTCCTTCATATTTATTATTCCTCTCATTCAAGTGAAATCAAAATCGCGCGGCAAGGTGCGCCGTCGCTGCCCGCCAAGGAAATAGGCGCGGCAGAAAGCAAATAAACGCCTGTTGGAATATTCTCAAGACGAATACCCTCCAAGAGAACTACGTCCGCCCCCAAAAGTATCAAATGCACCTGCATAGGGGCATCCTCAGGTCCTACGGTTTGCGATTCGTTGCCTAAAAGATCGATGTCGGCATCTGCAAAAACGCGTGCGGCTTCCTCGGTGACTGTCACCCTTCCGCCAATCAAAATACGCTTTACCTCCTCGGGATGGGCTGATGCTGCGTCCTTGAGAATACGGTGGGCATCCTCTGCCGAAAGCAGTCCATTCTCTTGCGTGACATATGCCCAACCAACCGTTTTGGAAAGCGGTAATTCCTCTACCGTTTTGCCATCCTTGATAAAGTGATAAGGCGCATCGATATGCGTTCCATTGTGCGCACAAAGAGACACTGCGGTCAAATTATAAAGTGCACCGGCTTCCATAGAGGATAGTATCTCGCGCTTTGGCGCAGGATCTCCCGGGAAAACCACACAACTAAAAAGCTCTTGTGAAATATCATAAATTTTCATAGTTCCTCCTAAAAGTGTCCGCTCTTTCAAAAATGCGCCACCGAGTTGGTGGCGCATTCAATGCTAAAAATTCTTAACTCCTGGGAATTACCTCATACGGATTGAGATATGCATTCTCTGCTATTTTTCTGAACATCTTTGCATATGCGCTCGCAAAGCTTACACTACTATTCGAACGGCAGGTGATGCTATCCATACTCAAGCCCGTCAAGGTCTTCAGCCAAGTCATGGCTGCAAGTACACGCCCGTAAGTTTGCAAATGGTATCCGTCACTGGTAACGTATTGCTTTTCAAAGGTGTTGTTCTCTATACTATTCCCACGGAAACTTTGAATTGCCGTACCTGCGGGAATGACACCTGTAAAGTTATCATTGGAAAGAATACAGTTCTTGGTAAGATCCACAATTGCGTTATACATCGTCATTTGATCGTTATCATAATTTGCAAAACCGCTATGCGTGGTAAATTGAGAATATGCCCAAGTCATATGCCAATAGAGCTTTGCATCTGGATTGGTTTTGTTTTCGTTGACATAGTCAATCAAATTTTGCAAATTGCCGAGCGAGCTTGGCAATCCACTGGAACCGCTTACCTGTTGCATAGTGATAATATCCCAATCATACAGCTTGAGCGCATAGATCAACGTCTTTTGGGATTGCGATACCCATCCTTCGCCGTTGATGTTAAGATCAAAGCGCTCATAGTTGGCACCCGCTTGTGCATCGCTCCAGTGTCTGTCGATTGTACAACTGCCTCTGTAAAGCTTGCCGACAATGATTTCTTCAATACCAAGTTCCTTTGCGAGTATGGGAAAATATTGCAGGGCGTTGTCACTAAAGCTATTACCGATTGCCAAAATTTTGAGCGATTTAACTGCGGGAAGGATTTCCTCTTCCCAACCGCCGCAAGTTCCGCACACATTGGCAATTTTGCCATCTGTTTGGGTGGTTACTTGCTCCAAAACAATGCGTTTTGTAAAGGTATGCTCGCAAGTGGGTTCCAACGGAACAGGATCAGGGAGCGTTTCTTCAGGGGTTGTTTCTTCGGGAGTGGTTTCTACCGGAGTTGTTTCTTTTGGAGTCGTAACCCCGGGAGTGGTTTCTGCAGGAACGGAAACCTCGGGAGTAGTTCCCTCAGAATTAGAGTTTTGACTTTGGCAAGCCGAAAACAGCAATACGGTTGCCAAAAGAAATGCAATAATAGATGTTAGTCGTTTCATTTGTTATTCTATTCAGTCAAGGGTATCGTATACCGACGGAGTTACTGCATACGGATTGAGATATGCGTTGTTTGCAGATTCCTTAATAACATTCAGGTGCGGGCGCGCATGATCGAATACAGAATCGCTCAATGTCATGTCGTTAATATCATAGCCGGTAATGTACTTGAAAACAGCAACTGCAGCTGCAACCTTACCAGTGTTGGAAAGGTATTCAGCATCCTTGGTAAGACCATCACTCCAATAGGACTCACGCAAATTTTGAATAGCCGTACCTACGGGAATAACGCCCTTAATTCTTGTGTTAGCCATTACCTTGGTTTGAATAGCGTTGTTAATGTCTTCGTACATCTTCTTTTGATCGTTGCCGTAGTTGGAGAAACCGTTGAAGAGGTTGTTTCTGCTATTGATTTCGTAAGCCCAAGTTTGCAACCAGAAAATTTTTACGTTTCTGTTATAGTTGGGGTTTACGGATTTTGTGGTCAGCAAACCGTAAACACCTTGCACAACGTTGCCAAAGTTCGTATTTGCGTAAGAACCTGCCTGACCACTGGGTGCAATACCTTGGTTCAGGATGCAATAATCCCACTTATCAGACTTTGCAACATCCTTGGGAGCTACCTTTGTGCTCACAACTACCCAACCGTCGCCCTTGTTTTCATATTGTGTATAAGCATCGCTGTTGCTGTTCCATTGGCTCCAGTGTGTATCCAAAGTGGTCTTGTTGTGGTTACAAACAAGAACGGTGATGTTGATATCTGTAATACCTGCCTCTTTTGCAAGTTCGGGCAAGAACCACAAAGAATCTCTGCTGCTGGCATCACCTAAAGAAAAGATTTTAAGGGACGTTACAGTACCCGGAGCAGTAACCGTTCCGGTAAATTCGGGGAGAGTGATAGAAGGATCTTCCCATGGCCAAACACGAGTGTTGCCTTCGTTTTCGTCATTTTCGTTTTCGTAATCAGCGTTAAAATCGTGTCCATCCGCAGGGGTATCGTTTTTGGCTTTGGATGCAACTGTGGGAATGGCACAAGCGGTTAACAAAAGAATGGGGGCAAGCAATAGGGCGATAATAGAGATCATACGTTTCATAATAACTCCTTTTTTTATTTTATTTTTCACTTTTCGGTGTACTGGGATTGAGTTCTTGCGTAGGGACTCAAATATGCGTTGTTGACAGATTCCTTTATCATTGGCAGATCATCACCAAGGAATTCCAAACCTTCAACATTGCTAAAATCCAACTCGTCAATACTCAATCCTGTCAAGGTTCGGAACCATGTCAGACCTGCGGCAAAACGACCGGTGGTATAGGAAAGGTGGTAACCGTCTCTTGTAATCTTCGCATCCTCAAAATAAGAAGTGCGCATATTTTGAATGGTTGTACCGGATGGAATAACCCCGGTAATCTTTTTGTTGCCGGACTTTTGGTTAAAGAAAGGTGCAATTGTACCGCGTACAGTGTCAATGATAGCATTGTACATTTTCAACTGATCTCTGTCATAGTTGACAAATCCACCGTGCGTACTATTGGGAGCGTATGCCCAAGTCATGTGCCAATAAAGCTTAGGAGCAACACCGTTGGCGTTTTTGGCTTTATAGTAAACAAAGGTCATCAAGCTTTCCAAATACTTGCTCTCTGCGGTAGAACCGTTGATGGTTTCTCCCAAACCGCTGTTTTGGCTGACCTGTTGCATGGTAATAATCGTCCATTGCTCGTCGGCAATCGCTGTAGCAATTGTAGTGCCGGATGTGGTTACCCAACCGTCACCCGTGTTTTTGCGGTAATCATATTTCGCTTGATTAAAATTCGCATTGTACCAATGCGACTCCATGCTGCAACCGCCAATGTAAAGGTTGCCAAGAACAATTTCCTCTACCCCGGCAGCTTTGGCAATCATAGCAAGATACTCCATAGCATCGTCACTAAAGCTGTTGCCAATGGCAAGGATCTTAAGGGATTTGACAGCAGGAATGGTTTCTTCTTTCCAACCACCGCACTTTTCACACACATTTGCGATCTTACCGTCATTGGTTGTGGTAACTTGTACCAAAACCTTGCGGCGAGTAAACGAGTGATCGCAACTTGTATTAAGTGATACGGGAGAATCCGGTAGCGGTTCGGGTTCGGGAATTACGTCGAGATCGGTTGTGTATTGCGATTGCGTAATTTCGTAAGGATTGAGATATGCGTTATTGACAGATTCTTTCAACATTTCCCAATCGGTTTCCAGGAATGATAATTTTGCATTGTCACTGAAATCAAGATCGTCAATGCTCAGTCCTGTCAAGGTTCTCAACCAAGTGAGCCCTGCAACAAAGCGGCCGGTGGTGTAAGAGAGGTGATATCCGTCTCTTGTAATCATTGCATCCTCAAAGTAAGAGGTGCGCATATTTTGAATGGCTGTACCGGATGGAATAAAACCGGTGATTTTTTTTGTGGCATCCTTCTTTGCAAAGAAAGGAGAAATTGTTTCTTTCACGGTACTCGTAATGGCGTTATACATCGTCATTTGATCGTTACCATAGTTTGCAAAGCCACTATGTGTACTGCTTTGCGCGTACGCCCAAGTCATATGCCAATAAATTTTGGGGGTGTTTTCGTACTTGAACTTATATTTGATCTTGCCTTGAACGGTGGTAATCAAGCTTGACAGGTAGGGGAAATCAGGAGTGGAGCCCTCAATGGTGTTGCCCATACCGCTGTTTTGGCTAACCTGCTGCATAGTAATAATCGTCCACTCTTCGTCTGCCAAAGCAGTTTCCACTGTAGTGTTTGACGTGCTTACCCAGCCATCGCCTGTGTTCTTTCTGTAGATGTAATTGGGATTGTTGGCATTTGCATTGTCGTAGTGTTTTGCCAAACTGCAACCACCGATATAGAGATTGCCAAGAACGATTTCTTCAATGCCTGCTGCCTTTGCAATGATTGCAAGGTATTCCATGGCATCATCGCTAAAGCTATTACCGATTGCCAAAATTTTGATAGACTTAACAGCCGGCAAGATTTCCTCTTGCCATCCGCCGCACTTTTCGCACACGTTAGCAATTTTACCGTCGGTTGTGGTGGTAACCTGAACCAACACCTTACGTGTAGCAAAGAAGTGATCGCAATTTTTATCAAGCTCTACGGGAGTGTCGGGCGCGGGCTCATCGGGAGTAGTTGTCTCTTCGGGTGTAGTTTCCTCGGGGGTTGTTTCCTCAGGTGTAGTTACATCCGGGGTTGTCTCCTCGGGTGTAGTTACCTCGGGTGTAGTTACCTCGGGCGTGGTTACTTCAGGAGTAGTTACATCAGGGGTTGTAGCATCGGGAGTTGTAGCATCGGGAGTCGTACCCTCAGGAGTTGTTCCTGCGGGAGTGGTAGTGGCAGGTGTGGTTTCTGCAGGTGTTGTCTCTTGACCCGGCAAGCCAAGATTAGACAAGCAAGCAGTAAAGGAACTCGCCAGCATAACAATCGTTAAAATCAACGCAATAAGAGATACGATCTTTTTCATATTATTCCCTCCTCCATTTCAGTTCTATCGCCACTATGTGCGAGGATATGCCGATTGCGTTGCCTCATAGGGCTTTGCGTAAGCATTATTAACCGCTTCTTTCAAAACAGCGAGGTCGGGCTTTGCAAATGCAAGCTCCTCATAACTTTCAAAGGTGAGTGCGTTGATATCTACATCAACAACACTGCGCAAAAGCATCATAGCCGAAAGAATTTTGCCCATATAAGAAAGATTGGAACCATCTCTGGTGATGCCGTCGAACCAATAGGAGGTGCGCAAGTTTTGTACCGCTGTTCCCGTAGGGATCACAGATTTTACATACTTTTTGACTTGGCTGTTTGCCAAAGCGGTTTGCGTTGTGCTGACAATCGCGTTGTACATTTTATTTTGATCGTAATCGTACTTGCCAAAATCGGTATAAGTTGCGGTATCTTCAAATGCCCATGTCATATTCCAAAGCATTTTGGCTTTGTATGTAGTACCGCTGGCCGTTTTCATATTATAGTTAACATAGGTTGCTACTTGTTTCAGATGGTGATTCTCCGAAACAGAGCCTTGAATGGTTTCAATATCACCAGCAAGCCCCATCGTCTGACTAAAAATAATGTAATCCCATGTATCATCTTGCAGAGCTTTTTTGAGAGAATAGCCGGACTGCACCGACCACGCGTCGCCGCTGAACTTGTAAAAATTGAAGATCAAGGCACCTGCAGTGTCACCCTTGGTGTTGTTATCAAAGGTAGCAACAGTGGCATCGTTGGCCAACAGATGGGCAAGAACCACCTCAACACCAAGTTCCCTTGCCATAGGCACAAGATACTGAGCACCATCAACTGCTTGCCCGTTACCAATGGTCAAAATCTTAACTGTTTTTGTAATCGGAACAGGCGTCCAAGAGTCATTTTTGGTAAACGAACTTACGCCGGGAGCAGCGTTTTGGAGCTGTTCATTTTGAGATGCCTCGGGGGTGGTCTCTGTGTTTGCATTACTGCCAAAGAATGCGCAGGAACTCATCAGCATAACCAACGCGAGAAGCAGTGCAACTATGAATGTTCTTCTTTTCATGGGAATGCCTCCATTTGATAAAGATGAATAGGCACGATGTACCTTTAGGTACATCTTACCACAAAAACTGCTTTTTGTCAATAAATCTTACAATATTTTATATATTGTTAATAATTTTTTTACGCCTACAAGCCCCGTCATCACCGCAAAAAAACTCTTTTGACTTTTTTGTAGTAGATTGCACGGAAAACAGTTGCATTTTTCTTTGATTTGTGGTAGAATAAAAGAGATTATGGAAAGTGGGTGAAGAATTGAAGCTCCTGTTTTTTGATATGGAATTTGCAAACGGCAAAATTCCGGGCTCGGTGTTCTCTTTGGGATACGTGATGACCGATGAAGATTTCAACATTCTCGCAGGTCCCATTGATATTTGCATCAATCCCGATTGCGAATGGAATCAATATGTTGCCGATAAAATTTTGGCTTACCCGATGGAAACAATTACAAGCAGTCCGCTCTTCCCCGAATGTTACGAGGAGATTCGCGCACTGTTTGCCGATGCCGACATTGCCGTTGGTTTTTCGGTAAGCAATGACGTATCCGCTTTGCGAAAGGTTTGCGAGCGATACAACCTCTCCCCCATCCCCTACTTTTGGTTTGACATGGAAAAGGTTTGTCGACGCGCAAACAAGCATCGCGGTGCGCACGGTCTTGCGGGATGTGTGACAGCTTGGTGCGGACAAGCACCCGAAAATCAGCACCGCAGCGACGGGGACGCTTTGGCGACTATGCACCTGATGCGTGCCATCTGCCTTGATTCACACATCGATGCTGAAATGCTGATAACCGCCTACCCCGAGTGCGCAGGTGACACGATTGCTCTGCAAAATCAGCAAAGAAAGCCGAGAAACGCGCATACGGGTGGTAAAAACGGCAAAAAGAGACGGCACCACAGACCGCGCAAAAAGGCAAGCACGCAAGCTAAAGCAAATGCGGAAGGAGAAGCAAAATGAAATATTTGATTGTTGTAGATATGCAAAACGATTTTATTGACGGCGCTCTCGGAACTGCCGAGGCGGTGGCAATTTTGCCATACGTCAAAGAGAAAATCGAAAATTTTGATGGCAAGATCCTCTTTACAAGAGACACCCACGCGCCCGATTATCTTTCCACGCAAGAGGGACGCAACCTGCCCGTAGAGCATTGCATCAAGGGCACGGACGGTTGGCAGATTCACCCCACACTTGAATCTTTACGCAAGACCGAAGTCATCGATAAACCCACTTTTGGCTCCACCGCTCTGATGGAACTTTTGAAAAACGAAAAGGACGTGGAATCCTTGGAGTTCATCGGTCTTTGCACCGACATCTGCGTCATTTCCAACGCAATGCTGATGAAGGTAGCATTCCCCGAGATACCCGTCACAGTAGATGCAAAATGCTGCGCAGGCGTCACCCCACAAAGCCACAAAAACGCGCTTGAAGCGATGAAGATGTGTCAGATTAAAGTGGTGAATGAATAAAAACTCAAAGCCGGTGATGATTTGCCGGCTTTTTGCATTCAATGGAAACTTCGTGTCCTAAAGCCTCCCTCCGGGGGGGAGGTGGCGAACATCGTGAGCCGGAAGGAGAGCGCGGTATTAACGATTTGCGCTCTCTATAATACAAGTTCTATACGTTCGTACACGCAGGCTCCTCCCTACACCGCTTAGCGGTGTTTTCCCTCCTCCCGGAGGAGGGCTCAAAGAATCCTACAAGCCACAAAAACGCGCTTGAAGCGATGAAAATGTGTCAGATTAAAGTGGTAAATGGATAAGAAAAGCAAAACGGGAACACCACGCGGTGTTCCCGTTTTTGTTATATCTTCTTTCCGTGCTCACACAAATGCGCGATGGGACACTCATCGCATTTGGGATTGCGGGCGGTGCAGGTATCACGTCCGAATTGCACGATGCGGTGGCAAAAATCGCAGATTTCTTTTTGTTCCAAGAGAGGTGTGAGGATGCGCTCGACCTGCACGGGGTCCTTGAGCCCCTCGCGGTACATGCCAAAGCGTCCGCAAATGCGCATGCAGTGCGTGTCGGCAACGACGCCACCTTTTTGGTAGAGGTCGCCGAGCAGCAAATTGGCGACTTTTCGACCAACGCCCGGGAATTTCAGCAGTTCTTCCATCGTGTCGGGCACGATGCCGTTATACTCGTTTACGAGCATAGCGCAGGCATCCTTGGTGTTTTGCGATTTGACGTGATAAAGCCCACACGGGCGGATGTATTCCTCAAGGTCTTCCACGCTTGCAGCGGCAATCGCCTCGGGCGTCGGATAAGCGGCAAAGAGCTCGCGGCAAACCAGATTGACGCGCGCATCGGTGCATTGCGCCGAAAGTCTGCCCATAATGAGCAGCTTCCAAGGCTCGCCGCCCCATTCGAGCGCGCAAAGCGCCTCGGGATATATCTCTTTGAGTGCTTCCACGATTTGTGAAAGTCGCTCTCTTTTTTGCTTTTGTGTCATACGTACCCCCTGTGGGATTTTGAAGGGTTTTGTGGGGTTTATTATAGCATATTTGAGTAAGGATGTCAAGGGTTGTTGTTTATCACCTCACCCGACACCCGGTGCATAGC
>JAZSFM010000108.1:0-14337 GCA_045532215.1 Eubacteriales bacterium
ACTGTCTATCCGTGTGCTTGAAATTCCCTTTTAGAAATTGTGTTAGGGGATTTCTTGGAGGGGGTGTGGGGGGACCTTCTTCGCAAGAAGGTCCCCCCACAAAATCCTATATTACCATTTCGTTTTTTTCTTCAAAACCTCATAGAGTGAGAAGAAACTTTGGTGGCGCGTTTTGGGAATAGTGCCATCTTTGACAGCGGCAAGGATGGCGCATCCTTCCTCTTTGGTATGGGAGCACTTGGTGTAGCGGCACTCCCCGATGTAGGGTTGGAACTCCCGAAAGGTGAGTGGGAGGTCCTCTTTTTCAAAAAAGTCGAAGCGTTCAAAATCCAGCATCGTAAAACCGGGGGTGTCTGCCAAAAAGCCGCAGTCATTCTCACCCGAGAGAGGATAGAGTTCTGTAACACGTGTGGTATTTTTGCCACGTTCAATGCGACGGCTGATCTCACCCGTTTGCAGTTCCAACTGCGGGAACAGACGGTTCAGCAGTGTGGATTTGCCAACACCCGAAGCCCCCGAAAAAGCGGCAACGGTACCATTTTTGATTTGGGCAATGCGTTCTTGGAGAGCATCAATGGGCAACCCGTGACCGACGCAAAAGACCTCAAAGCCCGCACGGCGATAGATGTCGGCAAGCTCGGCGGCATAATCGGGCGCGAGCTCGCTTTTGGTAATGACTACAACTGGTTCAATATGGTTGTGCTCGGCGATGGAGATGAGCTTGTCCACGGTTTCGAGAACGGGATCGGGCGTAGTCGCTGAAAGGGTAACAAACAAAAGATCAAGGTTTGCCATGGGCGGACGGATCAGCGCGTTTTTGCGCTCGAGAATCTCGTCGATTGCCACACCAGTGCCATCCTCGGCACATTTGATGTGCCCGTCCTCATCCACAGAATAAGCGGTGTTATCGTAGGTAACCTTAACCACGTCCCCCACCAAAAGAGAACCTTTGCGGTGCAGACTGCCACGACCTCTGCCCGTAACGGTAAGTCCGTCAAGCGGCATCGGCTCGCGCGAAGCATCCAAAAACAGACGCACTGTAAACAGTCCGCCGTTGCTTTTGATGACTCTTCCACACCCTTGATACATTCGTTTTTTCTCCTTTTTATTCGCTTTCTTGTGAGATATAAATCGTTATTTTCGTTCCCGGGAGCACCACCGTTCCCTCGGTGTGGCTTTGCCGAAAAACTGTTCCTGCAGGAGCATCCGATGGCATTTCAACCACCTCGCCCACGTTTAGTTGACACAACCAAAGGCGGATGAGCGCATCCGCACGTGTCAATCCGCACAGCTGCGGTACGCGTACGGTTTTCTGCTCCTCTCCTTGGCTGACGGTAAGCGTAATCGTCGTCCCCTTGGGAACGCTCTCCCCTGCTCGCGGCTCGCTTGCAAGGACTCTGCCCGCCTCGCGCGGCGAGGACTGCATCACAGTGTTGACAACAAGTCCGAGATTGCGCAGTTCTGTCGCTACCTCGTAAACGTCGCGTCCCGCAATTTGCGGCAAGCGGATACTCTCATGGCCAAGACTGACTACAAGAGTGACCTTGCAAGGTTCCCCATCCGCTGCCAATCGGCGGCGACTGCCACCCGTTGGTGTTTGTGCAAAAACAACACCCGTGGGTGTGTTTTCGTCATAACGGTATTCAATATCGACGTCGAGCCATTCGTCGGCTTGGATGTTACTCACATCCAGTCCACAAAAGTTGGGAATCTCGACGGTAGCAGGCGGCTTTTCCCTTGGCTTGAAGAGAATATCGACGGTAATCCACCCCACCGCCAAAAGCAGCACGAGTGCTACGAGTGCTGAACGTCTCCACGTGCGTGTATCTTTGACCCATTCCCCAAATTTCATATTGGTCCTCCAAAAGGTTGTATGTAGGGGGATGGTCACGGAAAGTTGTTAGCCGATTTTTTCTTTGCAAAGTGAAAGCGCAAAGAAAAAATCTATCAAAAAAGAAACGCCGAATATGGGGGGCGCCGCCCCTCCACCACCTTTTAAAAAAGGTGGACGAAAACTTCCTCGCAGGGACACGAAGAGTTGTTACTCTTCTGTTTTTTTCATCGCCGCGCGACGGAGCTGTCCGCAGGATGCGTTGATGTCCGAGCCGAGCTTGCGGCGTACCGTTGCTCGTATGCCCTTGGCCTCAAGTGCCCTGGCAAACGCTGCTACTGCCGCCTTGTTCGACTTCTGAAATCCCGTCTCCGCTACTTCATTCACGGGGATGAGGTTGACGTGTATGGGCATTGTTTCGGTGCGCGAGCGCAGATGTGTGTTGAGCACCTTTGCCAATTTGTTCGCGTTCTCAACCGAATCATTTTTGCCGGCAATAAGAGTATATTCAAAAGAAATTTTGCGCCCCGTGCGTGCAAAATATGCACGGCAGGTATCGAGAAGTTCTGCCACGCCCCATCGGTTGTTGATGGGCATAATGGCCGAGCGCGTCTCGTCATCGGGCGCGTGGAGCGAGATGGAAAGCGTAATGGGGAGATCCTCTTCCATCAGCATCTTGATGCGGTCAACAAGACCGCAGGTTGAAAGCGAAATATGTCTGTATCCAATATTCAATCCTGCTTCGCAGTTGACAAGGTGCAAAAATTTGATGACGTTGTCGTAGTTATCGAGCGGCTCGCCAATGCCCATCATAACGATGTTGGAAATGCGCTCACCGATGTTTTTTTGCGCGGCAATAACCTGACCGAGCAATTCATCGGCACCGAGGTCACGCACGCGTCCTCCAATGGTGGAGGCACAGAACTTGCACCCCATACGACAACCAACCTGCGTTGAAATGCAAATGGTGTTGCCGTGCTCGTATTTCATCACAACGCTTTCTACGCAGTTTCCGTCGGCAAGGCCGAACAAAAATTTGACTGTACCATCTATGATCGACACCAATTTTTGCTCTGTTACGGGGAAATGATAAGAAAAGGATGCGCGCAATTTTTCCTGCAATTTCTTGCCGATGTTGGTCATTTCATCAGGCGATACACCGCGGTGCAGCTGCTCAAAAATTTGCTTTGCGCGATATTTGGCCTCTCCATTCTCTATCATCCAAGTTTCAAGTTCTGCAATGCTCTGTGCAAGCAACGCGGGCTTTTGTTCGCTCATATTTGCGCCTCCTTTCTTATTGTGTCCAAATTACAAACATCAATTCTTTTCTTTATTTTACGCGCTCCATCACGGCATAAAAGAAGCCGTCGGTGCCGCCCCTGTCGGGATAGAGCGTGCGCTGTTCTATCAGTGTAAAATTGTTGTTTTCGTTCAAAAAGCGGGATACGTTCTCCTCATTCTCGGTGGGGAGAAGCGTGCAGGTGGAATAGACCAATTTGCCGCCTATTTTGACATACGTGGATGCGTTTTTCAGAATAGCAAGTTGAATATCGGGGAGTGCTTTACTTGTAGCGGGATCCTTGTAGCGTAGCTCCGGCTTTTTGGCAAACACGCCAAAGCCCGAGCAAGGTACATCGCAAAGGACGCGGTCGAATGTGCCGAGCCACTCCTCGTTTGGGTGACGCGCGTCTCTCTCCTCGGTTGTGAGAATGGAAATGCCCAATCGTGCGGCACCGCTCTCGACGAGGGAAAGTTTGTTTTTGTGTAAATCACAAGACATTACAAGTCCTTTGTTTTGCATATCAATTGCCGCGCCAAAGGACTTGGAGCCGGGGCAAGCGCAGGCATCGAGCACACGCATACCCTCTTTGGCATCCAATACGTTGACAGAAAGTTGGGATGCTTCGTCTTGCACGAAGAACAGTCCGTCAGAAAAGCCGTACAGCTCGGTGACGGGGAATTTGTCGCATACGCGAATGCCGACCTTGCTCTCCTTTGTGGGGAGCGCGTGAATTCCCTGCTCCTCGATTTTCTCTATCAATTCCTCGCGCGAGATGCGCAAGGTGTTGGTGCGCAAGGTCAGGTCGGGTTGCTCGCCAAAGGCGGCAAACAGTTCTTCGGTTCGTTCAAGACCGAAGTTTTTGATGAACGTGTTACAAAGTTCGGTGCAAAAAGAATATTTGACCGACAAATAATTTTCGGGTTCTGTCTCTTTGTTGGGGATGGGAATTTGCTTTCCACCGCGAATGAATGCGCGCAGAATGGCATTGACAAATCCGCGGCTGCGCTTCCCTGCCATATTCACCGTTTCGTTGACGGCGGCGTGGTCGGGCACGCGGTCAAGGTAGGCGAGCTGATAGAGCCCTAAACGTAAAAGCGTGCGCACGTCGGGGGAAATCTCCTCGCTCCCTCGGTCACAAAGACCATCGATGATGGCATCGAGCGTGAGCTGCCGCTCAATAACACCATAGACGAGGGCGGTCAAAAGCCCGCGGTCCGGGGGCGTGAGTTCCGAGCGTTTGATGGCAGTATCCAACGCGATGTTGGAATACTGTTCAGCCGACGCGCATCTGACCAACACATCGTATGCAATTTTCCGTGGATCGCTCATACGTCGGCTCCTTTCTGCCTGTTTTATTTCACGATCTCCCGCATCTTGGGAATCAAGTTTTTAGCAACGGTGCTGTGTCCGTCGCGCAGAGGGTGCAAAGGTACCTCGGGAATCCAGCCGTAACTATCAATGTAATGCACACGGCAGTTGTGTTTTTTGTTATAACGTGCAATCATTTCACCAAGTTCTTGGTGGAACGCACCCACAAATGCCGAAAGCGAAATAATTACCGAATTCGGGTTACGCTCGCGAATAACGTCAAGCAATTCCTCGTATTTTTGCAAGTAGAGCTCTACCCCATTGGCGAGGTCATTTGCACCGTGGTTGATGAGGATATAATCCGCGCTCTCGTGGGTGATTGGGGAACCATCAAAGTTGTAAGGATAAGACTGCGGTGCCGCAGGAACGTCTCCCGCGCCTGCTCGCGTGACACCAACCGCACCGTACCCCATAAAGATAGGGCGCAAATCAAGCACCTCTGCCGTTTGCCACGCATAGGTTGCGCAAACGTCATCTTGATAGCAGCGCATTACATCAAAAACGGCGGTGGAAAGCGGAACATCTCCGCTGTTAAAATCGGTGTCAATGAGCACTCCTTCTGTGATAGAGTCACCCACAAACTCGATGGTTTTACGATTGTCGGGGGTGATTGGAATAGGACATTCGGTCTGCACCCCCACAAAAGATACTTTGCCTGTCAGCGGATGATACCAACGTCTATCCAATTCAGTGCCCCCCTTGTAGATGATGCGGCAGACGTGGTCGCCATCGTTCTTCGCCATTACGCGAATGTGAGAATCGATATTCGCCTCAATCATATCGCCGCCGTCGATTTGAATCCACAAATGCAGACGGGGTTGTGCGTTGGAAACAATATTGAATTTGGCAACTGCCATTCTGCCACGGAAAGCAAACTCAATATAAGAGCCCGTAGCCGTAGCGGTGGCACAATCAGCGCCTCTATCCCATCGACCCGTGAGGCGTATGCTTTCGTGTGTGTAGGAAATGTTCATAAAGTCTCCTTTCTTTCGGGCTTAGTCGTCTTCTCTCGTTTTGAGCATTTTGCGCTCGGCGCGCGAAAGTTTATAGGGTATCCACTGCGATTCATCGTCATAGAGACAAAGCGTACCGTATGGGCGTTTTTCGTAGTCAAGATCCCCCTCGTAGTAAATGTCTGCGAACACGTAGAGCATATCGGAGGTAATTTCAATACCGTCAAAAACAAAGCGATAATAGGTGTAAAGCGAGGTTTCGGTGCGTGTGGCAGCTGTGGGTGTGTAGCGAACCTTTGTGCGTGCACTCTCCTCCTCGTTATCCTTTGGGTTATCGGGCGTGAGGTCAACAACAGAGACGAGAGTAACATCAAAAAGATCTTCTCCCTTTTCGGGGATTTCAGCAAGCCCATAATCACTTGCCAATTTTTTAATCGTGCTATTGTTGTAGCGAAAAACAAGTTGCACCTGTTTTGCCTCGGGAATAAACACGTATTGCGTGATAGAAAAATAGCCGGCATTGTATTCGGCACGTGTGATGGTATCCTGGTTTTGATATTGTAAAACCAAATCTTTGCCGTGTTTGTCATATGCCTCGTAAAGAGCATCGTTCCCCATCAAATATTTGACTTCTTCGGGGTCTCCCGAGGAGCAAAGCCGCCAGATGAGAATACCGCAAATGACGACAAGCAGTAGTGAAATGCTCCACTTAACGACGCGCCAAAAAACACGCATATTATGTCCGTTTGGCATAGTCTCCTCCTTTATTTTTGCAATAGTGCGCCAAGATGCGCTTCCAACGCAACACCCATACGTACGGGCGTGTCGATTTTTTGTGACTCGGTGATAAGCAAAACGATAAAATCTGCCGCGCGTGTGCAGGCAACCTCAAAATCGTCGCCTTGCATCAATGCCCCCAAAAGAACCGATGCAAAAATGTCACCCGTTCCGGGATAGGAAACATCCTGACATCTACGCTTTACCCAAAAGATGCTACCGTCCTCGTTTCTGCCTGCGTTGGCAACAATGCCACCCGAGAGTCCAATCCCCGTCACAACAATTTTGCCGTGGCAGAGGTGGGAAAGCTTTTCAAGAAGCGAAAGAACAAACTCTTCGGCTTCTTTTGAGGAAAGCGTAGCGGTATCGATATAGGGAGTTTCTGTGAGAAAACACGCTTCGGTGAGATTGGGCGTGAGCACTTGTGCGTGGGTGCTGAGCTCACGCATACCCTCGGCAAGTTCTTGGGTATATGTAGCGTAAAGCACACCGTCGTCGCCCATAACGGGGTCAACGAGGATGAGCGGTGCTTTTCCCGTTTCGTCGGGGATAGTGCCAAAACGCTCAATAAATTCGCGCACCACCGAAATTTGCTCAACGCTGCCAAGAAAGCCCGTATAGATGGAGCCAAAGGTCATACCAAGACGATCAAAGTGCGCCGAGATATGATGCATATCCTCGGTTAAATCGCGGAAATAAAGCCCCTCAAAGCCACCTGTGTGGCTGGAGAGGAGTGCTGTGGGGAGCGGAATGGTCTGGTATCCCATTACCGACAAAGTGGGGATGACAACCGTGAGCGCGCATCTGCCCACGCAGGAAAAATCGTGTATTGCGGCAATACGCCGCGGCGGTAAATGTTGCATATATCTTCCTTCTTTTTCGCAAACGCGAAAAATTTTTAGAGGTTCAAAAAGCGATGATTAAACAGTTGGTTAACGTTGAGCCCTCCTCCGGGAGGAGGGAAAACGCCGCTTGCGGCGTAGGGAGGAGCCCGCGGCACTTTGGAATAGCACTCGCCATAATACGAGCACCTTGCGTTCGTACACGCATTCTCCTTCCGGCTCGCACACTCGCCACCTCCCTCCCAGAGGGAGGCCTATGATAGTTCTGCCTTTTGCAGAAAGAATTTAATAGTTAATTTTTCAAATTCTCAATTTTTGAGTCGGTCGAGTGCATTTTGCAGAATGATTTGTGCGGAAAGCGTGTCGATAACGCCCTTTCTCTTTTGTCCACGCGTGTTGGTCTCATTGAGATAACGCGAGGCACTCATCGTCGTCATACGTTCATCCATCATGGCAACGGGAATGTCGGCAAGTCGCTCGCGGAGCAAGTCGGCAAACTCGCGGCAACGCTCAGCACGAAAGCCCTCGGAGCCGTCCATGTTTTTGGGCAGTCCCACCACAATGGCAGAGACCTTTTGCTCGCGTGCGACCTCGGCGACCTTGTCGGCTGTCTTGACGATGCCACCGGGGTTGACGTATCCAATGCCCGAGGCGAGAAAACGGCTCGTATCAGAAACGGCAAGTCCCGTTCTCGTGTCGCCAAAATCGACGCCGAGGATGCGTCCTTTTGTCTCTTTAAGATCTAAAATCGTGACTTCTTGCATAGCAGTTCCTCTTATGCGTTGGGGGCGGAAAGCACGTCACCAACAGCAATCTTTCTGCCGTTGATAAAGTCAGCCGCCGCCATTTTCTTTTTGCCCTCGGGGAGAACCGAAAGAAGATTGATAGAGCCGCATCCGCAAGCAACCTCGATTTTGCCGTCTGCCAAAGAGAGGACCGTTCCCGCAGGAGCGAGCACTCCACCGTGATTGGTAACCTCGGTAGCGGTCACCTTGAGCATTTTGTCGTCGGGCGTGTAGGTGAAAGCAAGCGGAATGGGAGACAGTCCGCGAATTTGGTTGTGTACTCCACAGGCGGGCTTTGTAAAGTCAATTAAGCAATCGCTCTTTTCGATTTTGGCAGCGTAAGTGGCAAGACTGTCATCCTGCTTTGTTCGTGTCAAAGTACCTGCGCGGAGCTCGTCGATGGTTTTCAAAAGCGTTTCTGCTCCGCAAGCACCAAGCTTATCGTGAATGGTTTCAAAGTTATCGTTCTCGTCAATGGTGACCTTGCTAATAAGCAAAATATCGCCTGTGTCGATACCATCAGCCATCATTTGAGTGGTGATGCCCGTTTCACGCTGCCCTTCCATAATGGCGCGTTGCATAGGTGCCGCTCCGCGATAAGCGGGCAGAATGGAACCGTGCACGTTGATGCAACCGTACTTGGGAAATTCCAGCACGTTTGCAGGCAATATCTTGCCGTAGGCAACAACGATGATGAGGTCGGGCGCGAGTTTGTTCAAGAGTGTTGCAAACTCCTCACCGCGTAGAGTGTTGGGTTGGTAAACGGGAATGCCCTGCTCGGTTGCGTACACCTTTACGGGAGGGGGCGTCAGGGTATATCCCCTGCCCTTTGGCTTGTCGGGCTGGGTGACAACGCCGATGATATCCTCACCTGCCTCAACAAGTGCGCGCAGAGAAAACAGCGCAAAATCGGGCGTTCCCATAAACAGGATCTTCATACTCATTCTTTGATCTCCTCGATCATTTCGTCAATAAAGAGCTTGCCGTCAAGATGATCCAGCTCGTGGCAGAATGCGCGTGCCAAAAGGCCGCTGCCGCTGACTTGAATCTCCTGACCGTGTCGGTTGAGCGCACGTACCGTGACATGCATAGGACGCTTGGTGATGCCCCAGCGACCGGGAACAGACAAACATCCCTCTTGCTCTTGTTGCTCACCTGCAAATGCCACGATGCGAGGGTTGATAAGTTCATATACCTGTCCCTCCTCAACCTCGATGACTACGATGCGGCGGAGCACACCTACCTGCGGTGCGGCAAGACCGACACCGTCGGCATCTCGCATCGTTTCGATCATATCATCAAGCAGAGTGATGATGCGGGGGGTGATCTGATCCACGGGACGGCAGACCTTGCGCAAGGTCTCGTCGCCGTATTTTACAATTTTCAGTTTTGCCATAACAGTCTCCATTCTGCCGCTTTGCGGCGGCACAAAATAATAATGAAATTCCCGTGTCGCTTGCGACAAAAATGGGTGGACTCCCATTTTTAGGGAATTTTGCGCGTGAAAGAGGTGCATCTTGGCTTTTTGATTACGAAACTTTCACGCTAATATCCTCACTTTAGAGATTAGACGGATTTAGGTCGATACTAAGCGTCATTTTTTTGCTCACTCTTTGACCAAATGTCGAGAGCAGCTCTGCCAGCATCGAAAGCGTGCGGCGCGTCAGCTTGCACTTGAGCACCATACGCATACGGTATTTGTTATCCACCCGATAAACGGGGGCTTCAAAAGGCCCAAAGGTCACAAGGGTTACGTCCTTGTAGTCGCCCTCTGCCATTTCCTTGACCATTTGTGCCATCAGGGTTGTGGCGCGCAACAGCTCGGTCTCATACGCGCCCGTAACGGTCAAGAGAGCGATGTCGCAGAAAGGCGGGAAGGTCAAGAGCTTGCGCAAACGAATCTCGCGCTCATAAAAGCTCTCAAAGTCCTGTGCGCAGGCAAGACGAATGACCTCACTATCGGGATTGTTGGTTTGAATGATTGCCATTCCCTCTTTGTCGGCGCGTCCCGCGCGACCGATGACCTGCGTCAGCATGGCAAAGGTGCGCTCTGCGGCACGGTAATCGTCGAGATAGAGAGAAGCATCCGCGAGAAGTACGCCAACGAGCGTGACGTCTGGAAAATCGTGTCCCTTTGTCACCATTTGCGTGCCAAGCAGAACATCTGCCTCGTGTGCGCGAAAACGACCGAGTAACTCATCGTAAGCGAATTTTGTGGACGTCGTGTCGGTGTCCATTCGCAGAATATTGGAGTTGGGAAGCAGCGTTTGCAATTCTTCCTCAACGCGTTGCGTGCCAAAGCCCATACGGGCAAGATGCTCGGAGTGACAGTTGGGACACTCTTTTGGCAGCGGCATACGACGTCCGCACCAATGGCAAACAAGGTCGCCATCGTTCCACGTGCCTCTGCGTGTGTGGTAGGTCATTGCCACCGAGCAGGAAGGACAGGTCACTGCCTCACCGCAAGAGCGGCAACTGACAAAATGATTATATCCGCGGCGATTGATAAAGAGCACGGCTTGCTCACGCGCATTCGTCACGCGGCAAAGTTCACCCATCAACTCCTCGCCAAGCGGAGAGAGACTTCCCCCCTGCACCTCGCTGCGCATATCGGCAACCTTTACCTCGGGCAATTTTGCCCCACCAAAGCGATGCTTTAAGGTGATGAGCGTATAAGTTCCCTCTTTTGCCTTTTGGTAGCTCTCCAGCGACGGTGTCGCCGAAGACAAAAGCATCAACGCCTTGTTGTGCGCGCAACGGTAGCGCGCAATATCGCGCGTGTGGTATTTGGGGTTTTGGTCGGATTTATATGTGTGTTCTTGTTCTTCGTCGATGATGATAGCACCCAAATTCTTGACGGGCGAAAAGACTGCCGAGCGTGTTCCGATAACAACATCGGCACGTCCGTCACGAATACGGCAGTAAGCGTCGTACCGCTCCCCTGCCGAGAGCCCCGAATGGATAACCGCAACACGCTCGCCATAGCGTGCGCAGAAGATAGCCACCGATTGCGGTGTGAGCGCAATTTCGGGTAGCAAGACGATAACGCCCCTTTCCTCATCGAGCAGTTTATCAATGAGAGCGAGCATGACACAGGTCTTGCCGCTACCCGTAACTCCATGGAGCAGTGCGGCTTTGGCTTCTCCCGAATCGACAAGTTCGGAAAGCGTACGCATTGCCGCCGATTGCTCGTCACTCAAATGAATAGGGGTTCTGCCAAGATATTTTGCGCCTCCGTAGGGGTTGCGCTCTTGGCGCAGTTGCAGAGTTTCGACAATCCCCTTGCCCAAAAGCGTTTTGAGGGGGGTATCAGTAACACCTGCACGCTCCTTGATTTCGGAGGCGGTCATAGGCAATTCGCTCTCCAAAATAGCAGAAAGTGCCTTTTTTTGTGCCTCGGACGTCAGTTTTACGTCTTTGATAACTGCACCATCAATCAAAGAATACGCATCCTCGTTGGAGATGGCAACCTGCCAAACGCGCTCGGTCTTTTCTCCCTTGGCTTCCTCGAGCACACTCTTCTTTTTGGCAATGCCGAGTGTACAAAGGTGCTTTAATTTAAGTTCAACGCCCGCACCAAAACGGCGGCGCAGAGCGTCAAGAGATATTTCCCCGTTTTCGCGCAGATACTCATATACGAACAAATCCGACGATGGTACGTCGTCGGAGCGGTTGGATATATGTTGCTCGGACAAGGCATACGTAGTGACAAGCCGCGAGAGTGAGGATGCGGGGATCATTGCCCTGACCGCGTCCCCTGTGGTACACAGAGTGCGCAGTTTCATAAATGCGCAAAGCCCCAACATCTCCTCATTCAAAAACATTTCCTCAGGACACACGGAAAGGATAGACTTTACCTCTTTGTAGGCAGAAGTATCTCGCAACTCGGTTACCAACGCCAATCTGCGCCCGTTCGCCGTGCCAAAAGGAACCGTGACAAATGAGCCGGCAGAGATTTCCCCTACCAACTCCTCGGGAATCACATAATCGTATATGCCGTCAATCGAGTACGGATTGTCGAGTAGGCATACGCCCGCATAGCGGCTCAATGGATGCTCCTATTTACTCTTCGTCAGCGTCGGACGCGGTGTCCTCTGCAACGGTTTCAAACAGGTCTGCCTCTGCGGTGGTCTCTTCCTCAACGGCAATCTCTTCTTCGCCTGCTTCGTTTGCGTGCAGGTCGATAACATACTCGCCGGCATACAGACGGTTAACAGCTACGTGAACTGCCTTTTCGTCACGCAGTTCGCGGTCGATCATGGTATTGAGGGGACGGTCGGTCTCCTTGTTACCGGTGATGGACTTTTCAGCAGCGTCGTGCTGACGAACATACTCGTCAGTGACCAGACGTGCGCACTTTGCGGTAGCGAGCGCCAACTCATAGCGGTTATATTCGCCTTTGGTCAATTCTTCAATGGTGGGATGCAACATAATTTTATCTCCTTGCTTGTGCAAAATTTACGGTTGGATGTATCAGCCCTCAAAATAGGTTTTTGGGAACTCGAGGTGGCGCTTGATGGCCCACTTTTCTGCGTGAACGATATCTTGAATATCATCAGCGCATTTGTCAACAGTTTCGTTGACAACAAAATAATCGTACTTATCAAAGTAAGTCATTTCTTCATAGGTCTGCTTGAGGCGACCTGCAATGACTTCATCCGTCTCAGTACCGCGAGAACGCAATCTTCTCTCCTGCTCGGAGAAGGAAGGCGGCAGCAGCATAATGAGCACTGCCTCGGGATATTGACGCTTGATGTTCATAGCACCCTCAACCTCAATTTCAAGGAGGAGGTTGCGTCCCGACTCGACTACACGCAGCGCTTCGCGCAGAGGTGTGCCGTAGTAGTTGCCGTTGTAGATGGCGTGCTCGAGCATATCGCCGTTGCGGATCTTTTCTTCAAACTGTTCGCGGGTGACAAACCAGTAATCCACACCGTTCTGCTCTCCCTCTCTTGGTGAGCGTGTGGTAGCGGATACCGAATAGGCAAAATTCTCACGGCGCATCAATTCTTCGCGCACTGTGCTCTTTCCACTGCCCGATGGCGCGGAAATGACTATTAACAATCCTTTTTGCATCGTCCGTCTCCTTTTCAGTCGTCACTCTCCGCACCGAGGGGGTCCTCATCGGCGGTATTGTTTTCCAAGCGGTTGGCAATGGTTTCGGGTTGCAGAGCCGACAGAACGACATGCTCCGAATCGGTAATGATAATGGCGCGCGTGCGGCGACCGCAGGTGACGTCAATGGCTCTGCCATCGTCCTTTGCATCTTGCACCAAACGCTTCATAGGCGCGGAATCGGGGCTTGCCAAAACGGTAATGCGCTCGGCAGCCACCATATTTCCAAAGCCGACGTTAATAAATCTCATCTTTTGCCACTCCTTTGGAATTACTCCAGATTCTGTATTTGTTCGCGGATCTTTTCAAGTTCGCACTTGACGTCTACCACCAAATGCGCAATTTGTGCATCGGAGCACTTGGAGCCCGTGGTGTTGATCTCGCGGTTCATTTCTTGCATCAAAAAGTCGAGCTTGCGACCGACGGGCTCACCCGAGGAAAGGATCTCCTCAAATGCGCCAAAGTGCGTGCGCAGACGAACCATCTCTTCATCCACCGCTACCTTGTCGGCGTGAATGGCACACTCGGTCAAGAGTCGCGTCTCGTCGGGAGTAATTTGGTTATCGTTCAACGCTTCGCGGATGCGCTCTGCCAATCTTTCGCGATAAGTGGAAACATCCGCTTCGGAGAGTTCTTCAATGCGTGCGGTAGCAGATTTGATGTTCTGCATTTTACCTCGCAGATCCTCGGCAAGTCGCTCACCCTCGCGCTCGCGGACGGAGAGGAAGGTGTCGGTTGCTTTTGCAAGAACCGTCAGGACTCTTTCCCAATCGTGTTCGATGTCCTCTTCGGGCTTCTTAATTTGAAAGATGTCGTGGTTGCGCGCAACCGTCATCACAGAGATGTCATCGCGCAAGCCGTATTTGTCGCGCAGCGTGTAAAGCGCATCGAGATACCCTTTGAGATACCCCTCGTCGGCAGTAATCTGCACACTGCCCGAATCCATCACCTCAACAGAAATCCACACATCCACCTTTCCGCGCGTCACACCGCGACTCATCAGGTAGGGTTTGATGCGTTCTTCGAGATAACCGTAGGCACGACTGATTTTTGCGGTGCAATCCAAAAAGCGGCTGTTGACCGATTTGATTTCAACCGTAATATCCAAGCCCTCTACCGTCTCGCGGCAGCGGCCGAATCCTGTCATACTGCGGATCATACCAAAACTCCTCTCAAAAAAAGACTATACACTATTATTGTACCGCATTTCAAAATAAAAGTCAACCCTTTTTGAAAGTTTTATATATGAAATATATAAATTTGCGATAGGGACGCGTTTGTGGGGGAACGCGTTTTGTGGGGGAACTTCTTGATAAGAACATCGCAACGTTCCGTTGCTACGGTAATATTTCGCAAGCGAAATATTACGTTCCCCCACACCCCC
>JAZSFM010000004.1:0-35711 GCA_045532215.1 Eubacteriales bacterium
GGGGGTGCAGGGGGGAACTTTTTCCCAAAAAGTTCCCCCCCTGCATTCTCTTTACAAAACACAACAAACGAAAAAGCGGATTTGGTTTACAAATCCGCTTTTTTCGTTCTGGGTTTGCTTGTAATTAAGCGTCCTTTTTAACGTCCAGAACCTGCTTTCCATTATAGAAGCCACAAACCTTGCATACGCAGTGATTCTTTACGAATGCATCACATGCAGGGTTGGAGCACTTGTTCATGCCGGGCAGGGTGAGTTTGCTATTGTTAGAGCGTCTCTTATCTCTGCGAGCGGACGATACTTTCTTCTTCGGTACTGCCATGTCTACACCTCCTCTTAATTCTCTTCCTTATCTTCCTCATTTTTGTCAAACAGCTTCTTCAGCACGGCAAGCCGCGGATCCGGTTCAAACAGGGAACAACCGCAATCGCCAAGGCGACGGGGCTTTCCGCATTTGGGGCATAGGCCGGGGCAATCCTCTTGGCAGAGAAAACGCATGGGGAACGAAAGCAGAAGCTCCTCGCGGATCTCCTCGTCGAGATCGAGCATACCGTCCTTAATTACGGCGTACTCATCTACGTTCTCCTCTAATTGTTCCTCTGTGAGTGTCCCCTCCGCAGCGACCGTCCGTTCCAGCTGAACGGCAAAGTCTCCGCTGACGGGCTCCAGACAGCGTGCACACTCGGTGCGATATGCTACGGTTGCCGTGAGTTGCAGGTGCATATAACCTGCCTCGTCGGTAACGTCACCAAGCACGTGTGCATCACCATCGAACTGGGCGCCATCCGGAAGATCGGGCGTGAGCAGATAGTCGATATGAATATGTTTCGTTTCGCCGCGAAGCATCGGGCGCATATCCAAAACCATACCATCTTCCTCCCATTTTTCGGTTGACATAAAATGCGACATTTAATATTATAACCGCTTTTATTGTATTTGTCAATAGTTTTTTTACATTTTTCCATAAAAATAAGACCAAAACAAAAGACGCATACTCCAAAAGACAGTTTTTGACATTCAATAGAATACGTTCCCTGCCGACGGAAAGAAAAAAGACGATTTTTGACCTTCTCCACCCTTTTATGAGATTATCAAACAGAAACTTTCTCTTCCTTTTCTTCAGCAATATTTTCTTCGTTGTTTTTGGGATCAAATTCAGGAAAGCAAAGCAAATAATAGTCACATTCGTCGCAACAGCACTCAAATCCCTGCTCTCCGTTTCCAAAACAAGCGGCAGGCTCTCCGGGCATAAGCTCTACACCGGTAATATCTACTACTCTTTTTTGAATATTCTTGCTCATATATTCTCCCACCAGCATATAAAAAGGTGCGCAACCGAAGCCACGCACCCGAAAAAGCACAAGCCCCTATTGCTGCGAAACAAACCTTTGACAAATAGGAGAATAACCCATATCCACAAAGACGGAACTTGTACTTTTTACCAAATTCAAATCTTTGTGGACGCAAAAAGGCAGAGTATCCCTATGCAAAAAAATACTCCTAAATGTCATATTCGGTTTGTTTCGCAGATTCATTATATCACAGATTTTTCGATTTGTAAACAGGTTTAGCATTTTTTGTTTTGCAATATTTTTTGAGCATCTATAACAACCCCAAAAACAAACAATCCGCTCAGAATGACATACAGTGGTTTTATTTAGCTATATTTGTTAGAAAAAACAGCGGGCGACCAATGGTCGCCCCTACGGATTTTAATTGTTTTTGTAGGGGAGGCGTTTTGCCTCCCATTTTTACATACGATATGCGTTTGTTTCGGGAGCACCAAGGCACTCCCCTACCGGTTGATTTTGAGTGCTCGAAAATTCGTTCGTTTTTGTGGACAGCCCGAGAGGTCTGTCCCTACAAGGGACGCTTTAACTCTGCACTTTGCATTTTGTGCTTTTTTACGCTCGGCATTGGAAAATCAAATTTCTTTTACTATCAAAACTGCCCATTCGCCGCGCGCGAGGGTGAGGTACTTGGCGACTGCTTTGCCCGTCAGAGCGTTTGTATAGTTGCCCGAGAGTGTGAACGTATGTGCCTCTCCCATATTGGCAAGCACGACAATTCGCTCGTTTTCGTCGGTTCGTTCAAACGCGAAATGATGTTCTCCGCACTCTAAAAAGCGGAAGTCTCCGCGTGTCAGCACGGGGTGCTCGCGGCGGAGTTTGCCGAGTGCGCGGTAGTGAGAGAGCAGGTCGGCATCTTCTCTGCCCCACGGGAACGGGCGACGGCAGAAAGGATCGCCATACCCCTCGATGCCTGCCTCGTCACCGTAATAGACAGACGGCACGCCAAAGACGGTAAATTGCAACACGGATGCCAATTTGAGCAACGTGACAGCGCTTTTGCGCTCTTCCACGGTTAAAGATAGGTGCGCGAGCGTGTCATTTGGGAGAAGTTCTCCCTTTCCGTCATCGCCCAAAAGCGTGAGGATGCGCGCGGTATCGTGCGTGCCTAAAAGGTTCATTAAAGAATGTGAAACGGCACGCGGATAGGATGCGTAGATTTCGGTGAGGATGTGGCAAAAGGTTTCGGCATCGCCATCTTTGATAAACGCGAGAATGGCGTTGCGGAACGGATAGTTCATTACGCTATCAAGCTGCTTGCCAGAGAGATATCTGCGGCGGCTGCCGTAGGCAGTCTTGTCAACGGCATTTTCCCACACCTCACCAATGATGAGCCCCTCGTTGTTTGTCTTTTTCTTCACCACGTAGCGCAATTCGTCAAGAAATTCGTCCGAGAGCTCGTCGGCAACATCCAGTCGCCAACCGTCCACACCTTTCTTTGTCCACTGTGCGATGATGCCGTCCTCGCCTGTAAAATAGTGGCGACATTCCTCGTTTTGATGATTGAGTCGAGGCAGAATTTTGATGTTCCACCAACACTCATAATCATCGGGGAAAGCGCGAAAATGATACCATTTTGCATATTGCGAGCTTTGCGATTGATATGCGCCAACGGTGTTGTATGTTCCTCTGCGGTTGAAGTAACGGCTATCGTCACCCGTATGGTTGAAAACACCATCGAGGATGACTTTCATTCCGCGTGCGTGCGCTTCGCGGATGAGTTTGTCAAACGCTTCCTCGCCACCGAGAAAGGCGTCGATTTTTTCATAATCCCCCGTATCGTAGCGGTGATTGGAATATGCCTCAAAGATGGGCGAGAGATAAAGCACTGTTACGCCCAAAGACGCTAAATAGTCGAGTTTTTCGATAACCCCCCACAAATTTCCGCCAAAAAAGACGTTGTTGGCGATGGGGTCCCCGTTCTTTCGCGGATATTGCGGAATGCCGTTTTGCCAATCGGGATTGATGATAGCATCGCGGTTGGGTGTGACTTCGCCCTCACCGCGACAAAAGCGATCGAGAAAGATGTGATACATCACCCCGCCCGCAAACCACGAGGGGGTGGCAAAATCGTTTTGATAGACCAACAAGCGAAAACGGCTGCCGCTCTCGTGCTCGAATGTAACGTCAACATTGTTGGGTGTGTGCGAGAAAAGCGTATCCCAACCACGCACCAAAAGCAGTTCATAATAAAAAAGTCCGCTCTCTTTGCCCTCGCAAAGTTCCGCAGTATCAAGCAAAAGAGTATAAAAATCGATACCGTTTTGCGTTTTGACAAATGTCAAGGGGATGTCGCAATCCGCTCCCCCGTCTGGCGAGATGCGGCAAACAACAGCCGCAGCCCCCCACGCGCGCGAAAGTTCCAAACAGAGCACAAGCTTCGCTCCCTTTGGTTGCGCTCCGGGCGTGAGCGTTTTATGACCGTCCACCTCCCACCAAAGGTTGGGGGGAGCGGTTTTTTCGATTGTTTCGTGTAATCGAATTAACATTTTCATAGCCGTTGTGGGGAAAACCGCTCGCGGTCTTCCCCACTGCCTTTCAAAAGGTTTATTGTTTTGAGTTAGATGCCAACCCTTCCGTCACGGCTTTGCCGTGCCACCTCCCCTTGCACAGGGGAGGCTTTTGTTGTTTCCTCGTCTCTCTTTTCTATCACGAGAAAGAACGTTTTTGCTTTGTTGCTGATTTTTTCTTTTGTTTTCATTATAACAAAAACACAAAGATTAAAAAATATGCGGAATTTCTATTAGCCTCCCCTGTGCAAGGGGAGGTGGCATTTTCGCCAGAAAATGACGGAAGGGTTGTGCCTATCTTTTTTAATCACTTTACTTTTTTCAATCCCCAGATGCGGTCGGCGTACTCCTCGATGGAGCGGTCGGCGGCAAACTTGCCTGCGGCTGCAATATTGAGCAGCGACATACGGTTCCAAGCATCCTTATCGGCGTATGCTTCGATCATCGCCTTGTGTGTTTGGTAGTAGGATTCGAAGTCTGCCAGACACATATAAGGATCTGCCACACCGTGACCGTTGTTGAGCAAATATGCAGCAATATCAGAAAAGGATTCGCCTGCAAAGCCGGTGGAAAGATATTTGACGATGCGCGTGAGTCGCTCGTTGGAAATATAATAGTTGGCAGCGCGATAGCCGCTCAACCAAAGTTGTTCTACTTCGTTTGCGGTCAAACCGAAAATGAAGATGTTTTCGCGTCCAACCGCCTCTTGCATTTCGACGTTTGCGCCGTCCAGCGTGCCAATGGTGAGAGCACCGTTGATCATCAACTTCATACATCCCGTACCGCTCGCCTCTTTGCCTGCCAGCGAGATCTGTTCGCTGATTTCTGCCGAGGGGATGAGCGCCTCTGCCATGCTAACACTGTAGTTTTCAAGGAACACCACGTTGAGTTTTTCTTTGATCTTCGGGTTTTGGTCGATGTCCCTGCTGATCATACAAAGCAGCTTGATGATGCGCTTTGCCATATCGTAGCCGGGCGCGGCTTTTGCGCCGAAGATAAAGGTTTGCGGCTGGACGTCGAGATTGGGGTTCTCTTTGAGATCAAGATACAGACCGATGATATTGAGTGCGTTGAGAAGTTGTCTCTTGTACTCGTGCAAACGCTTGATGTGCACGTCGAAAACCGAGTGCGTATCAATGATTTTGCCGGTTTTTTCTTTTGCCATTCTTGCAAAGCGTACTTTGTTTTCGTGCTTGATGGCGCGTACGCGATTGCGCACCTCGGCATCATCGGCAAACTTGGCAAAATCGGAAAGAGACTCGGGATGGTGGCGGTAATCGGTGCCGATGCACTCGTCAAGCAGCTCCGCCAAGCCGGGATTGGAATAGCACAACCAGCGGCGATGTGCGATGCCGTTGGTGACATTATCGAATTTATAGGGGTAAAGCTTGTGGAAATCCTTGAACGTGGAATCCTTGAGAATGCTCGAATGGAGCTCGGATACGCCATTGACAGAGTGCGAACCGATGACAGAAAGGTTCGCCATGCGCACCTGTCCGTAACCGACAACACTCATTGCGGAAATGCGGTTCCAGTTGCCGGGGAATGCCTTCCACGCCTCCCCACAGAAGCGTTCGTTGATTTCCTTAACGATCATATAGATGCGGGGCAGTTTGAGGCGGAACAAGTCCTCGTTCCAGCTCTCCAGTGCCTCGGGCATAACCGTATGATTGGTGTAAGAGACAGTACGTGTGACGATATCCCACGCCTTTTCCCAAGAGAAGAAATAATCATCGACAAGAATACGCATCAACTCAGGAATACAAAGTGCGGGGTGGGTATCGTTGATGTGAATTGCCACCTTTTCAGGCAAATTGTCAAGGCGTCCGTAAACCGCCATATGGTCGCGGATAATGCTTTGAATGGATGCGGAAACCAAGAAATACTGTTGCGAAAGGCGCAGCAGTTTGCCCTCTGCATGATTATCCGAGGGATAGAGCACCTTGGAGACAATCTCTGCATTTGTGCTCTGCTCCAGTGCCTGCGTGTATTGTCCTTGTGTAAAGAGGCGCATATCAAACTTTTGAATGTTTCTCGCTCTCCAAAGGCGGAGTTGGCTGACAGCCGCGCTATCCGCGCCCGAGATCATCATATCATAAGGAACTGCCTCGATCTCTTCGGCATCCTCGTAAAGAATCTCGCAATGTCCGTCAAGCTTCCATTCTTCGCGCACTCTGCCGCCAAAGCGAACCTTGTAGGTACGGTCGGTGCGGGGAACGAGCCAAACCTCGCCGCCGGGCAACCACACGTCGGGGGTTTCGACCTGAATACCGTCTACGATCATTTGTTTGAAAAGACCGTATTCGTAGCAGATGGAAAAGCCCGTAGCAGGGTAATCGAGCGAGGAAAGAGAATCCATAAAGCAAGCTGCAAGTCGGCCAAGACCGCCGTTGCCAAGTCCTGCATCGGGTTCGCATTCGTAAAGATCCTCAAGGTTGAAGCCAAGTTTTTTGAGGGCTTTTTCGTATGCGGTTGCAAGACCGAGGTTGCAAAGATTGGTTTTGAGCGAGCGGCCGAGCAAAAACTCCATGCACATATAGTAGACGCGCTTTGCCCCTGCCTCGTTGACCTTTTTCTTGTAGGCAGAGCGTTTATCGCTCAAAATGTTCTTGACGGTGATCGCGGTTGCCTTATACATTTGGTCGCGCGATGCTTCCTTTGCACTGCATCCGAAATGGCGTTGCAAAACGCCCTCAATGAGTTGCTTGACTTCGGTACTGTTGGGGTTGTAGTTCATTCTTTAGGCCTCCGTGGGGTATCTATTTGGGATTTGCGGGTTTTGTTTTTGATGTTTTACGGCGGTAGCAAGCCACCGCCCTACGGTGTATGATAAAATTTGGTTGTAGGGGCGATTCACGAATCGCCCGTTTTTACACACGATAATCGTTTGTTTTCGGGAGGAGCAAGCCCCTCCCCTACCGGTTGGGGTTTTGTTTTGTTTGAATTCGTTTGTGGGGGACGCCCGGAACATCGCCCCCCACAAGAAATGTTATAATTTCACTGTAGGAGCGTGCATCGCACGTCCGCGGTAACTTTGGAATTTTAACGGACGACCAATGGTCGCCCCTACGGTTATAACTCTGCACTCTGCATTCTGCACTCTGCACTTTTTACATTTCTCTGTACATTTGTAGATACGTTTGTGCAGATGTGTTCCAAGAGAAGTCGGTTTGCATAATTTTGCGCACGAGTTTTTTGCGCAAGGATTCATCGTTCCAAAGCGCGATGGCGGCCTCGGTTCTTTCTTTGAGTTCTGCGGAACTGTAGTTGGCAAAGGTAAACCCGTTGCCCATCAGTTTGTTGCCATCCATCCAGAACGGCTTGATGGAGTCATAGAGTCCGCCTGTTTCACGAACAACAGGGATCGCTCCGTAGCGCGATGCGATCATTTGCGAAAGTCCGCAGGGCTCGCTCTTGGACGGCATTAAAAAGATGTCGGTTGCCGCATAAATGCGCTTGGAAAGGTCGCGGTCGTAGGTGATGAGCGCGCGCACTTTTTCGGGATATGCCGCTTGCAGAGTCAAGAACACCTGCTCGTACTTTTCCTCACCCTTGCCAAGCACAATGAGTTGCACGTCGTTGTTTTGCACGATGCTCCAAATGCACTCGGTAACAATGTCAAGTCCCTTGTGAGAGGCAAGACGGGAAATGATGGAAAGAAGCGGTACGTCCTTTCGTTCGGGCAGTCCAACCTCTTTTTGCATAGCGATTTTGTCCTTTGCTTTTCCCGCCATACGGGTGGGCGTAAAGCCCGCAAAAAGGACGGGGTCGCTTTCGGGATCGTAATAGGTGTAGTCAATGCCATTGAGAATTCCGCGCAGCTTATGCGCGTTCTTTTGCAGGCAATGTTCGAGCCCGTGTGCATACTCCGCGGTCTTGATTTCCTCCGCGTAGCGCGGACTGACCGTAGAAACGGCATCGGCACTCTCGATAGCAGCTTTCATTAAATTGATGCAACCGCTGTATTCCATTAAAGGGCGATCCTCTTCGCCAAGCGCAAAGACGTCACCGAGAATGAAGAAGTCGTATTTACCTTGATATTCGATGTTGTGAATGGTAAAAACGGTTTTGATGTCACGGTATTCGGGGAGATGGCGGTAAAAACGGTTGAGATAGACCACCGAAAGAGCTGCCTGCCAATCGTGCGCGTGAAGAATGTCGGGATAGTAATTCAAGTGGCGCATCAACTCGGGGATGGCTTTGCAAAAATACGCATAACGCTCACCGTCATCAAAAAACCCGTAAAGCGCGGGGCGCTTGAAATAATACTCGTTGTCGATAAAGTAGTATTTGACGCCATCCTTCTCGAGACTGTAAACGCCGCAATATTGCTGACGCCACGCAAGCGAGACGGTGAAGATGGCTTCTTCTTTCATTTGTGCGCGCCATTTTTCATCAACCGCCGCATACAAGGGGAGCACGACCGAGACCTCGCACTCGCCCGTAGCCGCGAGAGCCGCAGGGAGCGAGCCCATAACGTCGCCAAGTCCACCTGTTGCGGCAAAAGGCATCGCCTCTGCACCAACGAATAAAATTTTTTTCATAGTTTTCATTTACCTTTTGTTTTTCTTTTTGATTATTGAGTTTATTAGGTAATTTTTGTTGACCTGCTTTTTTGCGGATGCTCCGCATCCGTCACCTCATCCGTCACCAACGCAGCTCTACTTTTAGCCTCCCTCCGGGAGGGAGGTGGCATTTTCGCAAGAAAATGACGGAAGGAGCACGCGGTATTATAGCACACCACTCGCAAAAAGCCGAGTGCCTTTCTTTCGTTCACGCAGGCTCCTCCCTGCTCCGCGTCTTTGCGCGGAGCTTCCCTCCTCCCGGAGGAGGGCCCAAAACGAACCTGCTTTTTGTGAAAAACCAAGCTTTTTGAACCGAAAAATAAAGTGGTGTTAAACCGTTGCGCCCTTATCGATGAAGAAGGGCATAGTTTCGTGGCCGGAGAGGGTTCTTCCCTCTTTGACGATGACGTTCTTGTCGGCAACAACACAGTTGAGATGAACGTTGTCGCCAACGTAGGTGTCCTGCAAGAGAATGCAGTTTTTCACCACAGAACCCTTGCCTACGTGTACGCCACGGAAGATAATGGAGTTCTCTACCTCTCCCTCGATGGTGCAACCGTCAGCAATCATACTGTTGCTGACCTTTGCGGAGTTATCATACTTGGTGGGCGCACTGTTGCGCACCTTGGTGAAGATTTGGCGGTCGCGGTTGGCGAACAGATCGGCTCTTACGTCATCCTTGAGCATCTTCATCGAAACGTTGAAATAACTCTCAAGCGAGGTAACAGAGGCGCAGAAACCGTCATAGATATAGGCGCGAATGTTCTTCTTTTTGAGCTGACGCGTGATAATATCGTTCGAAAAACTCGTGTAACGGTGTGCAATGGAATCGGAAACGATGTTTTGCAAATCCGCGCGGCTGACCACCATCAAATAGGTGTTTGCATAGTAGTTGCCCTTTGTGGGTGCGGTGTAGGAAAGCGAGGTTACGCGACCATCCTCGGAGATGCCGAGCACGTCAGCTTTTTGACCGAAGAGAGAATCCTTGGCGTTGACCTTTTTGGCAACCAGCGTGATGTACGCCTCGTTGCGAATATGCTCCTCAACAACCGCGGAGAGGTCGATATTCATAATCACATCGCAATCGCTGAGCACAATGTAATCTGCCCCACAACGGTTGATGAAGTTTGCAGAGCCCATCAGTGCCTCAAGACGGCTCTCATAAAGCTTGCCTGCGGCGTGGTTTTCGTATGCGGTGACGTAGGGGGGCAGGAGCTTGATGCCGCCCGATCGACGCGCGAGATCCCAATCCTTGCCCGCACCAATGTGATCCATCAGCGATTGGTAGTTATAGTGCGTAACAACACCAATGGTGGTGATGTCGGAATTAACCATGTTGGAAAGCGGAAAATCGATAAGACGGTAGCGGCATGCAAAGGGAATGCTCGCCGTAGTACGGCGACGCGTCATTTCGGGAAAGCCCTGCTCTTGCTTGTTGGAAAAAATCAAACCTGCAACTGTCATAGTCCTCTACCTCCTCAATTCTCGGAGAGCATCGCGCCCGGGGCAACGACCTCACCTGCGTTGATTGTAACGTCAGCACCTACTACGGCAATTTCAGCACCGCTCTGGCGAGATGCGCCAACAGTGGCTTTTTTGCCAATGGTGACTTTTTCATCAAGAATTGCATAACGAACGATAGCTCCATCCTCAATGGCAGTATCGTTCATAATTACGCTATCCTCAACAACGGCACCCTTGCCAACATAGACATTGGCACCAAGTACGCTATTTCGAACCGTGCCGTAAATTTGACAACCTGCCGTGACCGATGCGTTCTCGACAACGGCTCCCTTTGCGATGTACTGTGGGGGCTGTGCCGAGTGGCGGCTGTAAATTCTCCAGGCCTCGTCAAGAAGCGAGAACGCGGGAGCATCTCCCAAAAGATCCATATTCGCTTCCCACAGGGATTGAATCGTTCCAACGTCTTTCCAGTATCCCTCGAATGAGTAGGACATCATCTTCTCCCCTGCGCCAAGCATTGTGGGAATGATGTTCTTTCCGAAGTCGTTAGAGGATTCGGAATCGTCGTTATCTGCCTTAAGGTATGCTTCGAGTTTATCCTTGGTGAATACATAAATACCCATAGACGCCTTGGTACTATCGGGATTTTTGGGTTTTTCGGTAAATTTGAAGATGGAACCATCCTCACGGGTGCTCATAATGCCAAAACGGCTGGCTTCCTCGATCGGAACATCGAGAACCGCGATGGTACAAGCCGCACCGCTCTTTTTGTGGTGCTCGAGCATTTTTGCGTAGTCCATTTTGTAGATGTGGTCGCCAGAGAGAATGAGCACATATTTGGCATCGTAGCGGTTGATGAATTCCATATTCTGCCAAATGGCATTTGCTGTTCCGCGATACCAGTCGGCACCGCTATGCCCTTGATAGGGGGCAAGAATCTGCACACCGCCAAAACGACGGTCAAGATCCCATGCAAGGCCGTTGCCGATATACTCGTTGAGCAGCAGGGGGCGGTATTGGGTGAGGACACCTACGGTATCGACACCCGAGTTGATGCAGTTGGAAAGAGGAAAATCGATGATGCGGTATTTGCCGCCGAAAGATACAGCAGGTTTTGCGGTTTTTTGGGTAAGTGCGTAAAGTCTGCTGCCCTGCCCTCCCGCCAAGAGCATGGCAACACATTCTTTTTTCTTGAACATGGTGCGCGTTTCCTCCTTGATGTTTTATATAATATTTTTGGTTTTTAGTTGTCAATAGCGGACAATCGTCGCGCCTGTGGAAAACTTTTTGTGGGGGGCGACGTCCTCGACGCCCCGCCGCAAAAGTGTTTTAGAAAGCAAAACGATTACTTGGTTTTTGTTCTCTTTTGTTTCTTCAGCACCACCGCGCCCATGGGGGGCAGGGTGATGGTGACGGCGTGTTTGTAGCCGCGCGGCAGGTCGCAGGGCTTGCTTGCAAGCACTCCTGCGTTGAGGTTTCCTTCTCCGCCAAACTCGGCGGCGTCGCTGTTGAAAACTTCCTCGTACTTTCCTTCCACGGGAACAGCGGCAAGGAAGTTCTCGCGTTTTATGGGCAAGAAGTTGAGATAAACAATCAATTCTTCCCCGTTTTTTGCAATCCGTCTGTAAGAAAGGATGCTTTCTTGACTGTTATCGGGGTCGATCCACTCAAAAGATGCAGGCCCCTCGTCGGCATTCCACAATGCAGGGTTTTGCAAATAGAAATGATTCAGGCGCGAGACGAACAACTGGTACTTTGCGTGCATATCATAGTCAAGCATAAACCATTCTATGCTGTTGTCATAATCCCATTCGCGGAACACGCCAAGTTCCGAGCCCATAAAGAGCAACTTTTTGCCCGGGTGCGTCATCATATAGGTCAGATACGTGCGTGCGCCTGCAAACTTGGTTTCGTACTCTCCCGCCATTTTGTCAAGCAAGGATTTTTTGCCGTGCACCACCTCGTCGTGCGAGATGGAAAGCACAAAATGCTCGCTAAAGGCGTACATAATGGAAAAGTTCATTTTGCCGTGGTGATAGTTGCGCCACAGGGGATCTTCCTTGACGTAAGACAAGGTATCGTTCATCCAACCCATATTCCACTTGTAGGAAAAACCAAGACCGTCGTTTTCAAAACCCGTAATTTGCACGATGGCTGCGGATTCCTCGGCAATGGTCATGACGTCGGGGTAATTTGCGGCAAGATAGCCGTTCATTTTTTGAAAGAATGCAATCGCTTCGAGATTACGGTTGTCTCCGTATTGGTTGGGAACCCATTCACCGGGCGCCTTATCGTAATCGAGATAGAGCATTGCCGCCATCGCATCTACGCGAAGCGCGTCGACGTGATACTCTTTTAGCCAATAGACGGCGTTGGAGATGAGAAAACTTTGCACTTCCTCGCGGCCAAGGTCAAAGCAACGTGTGCCCCAGCCCTTATGCTCCTGACGGTCCAGGCCTTGGTATTCGTAAAGGGGTTGTCCGTCAAATTCGTAAAGACCGTGCGCGTCCTTTGCAAAGTGCGCAGGTACCCAGTCGAGAATGACACCAATGCCTGCCTCGTGCATGGCATCTACAAACGCCATAAAGTCTTGGGGTCTGCCGTAACGGGACGTAGGTGCGTAATATCCGCAGACCTGATAGCCCCAGGAGCCATCGAAAGGATATTCACTAACGGGCATCAATTCGACGTGCGTGTACCCCATTTGTTTGAGGTAAGGGGCAAGGTCGCCAGCAAGCTCGGCATAGGAATAATAACTGCCGTCTTCGTGTCTCTTCCAAGAGCCGAGGTGCATTTCGTAGATGTTGAGAGGTTGCGAAAGATACTTCTCTCTGTCAAAATGTTTTTTTCGATACTTCATCCACCCCGCATCGCGCCAAGCGTAGCCGCTGATATCGCAAATAATTGAGGCGGTTTCGGGAGGACGTTGCATCGAAAAACCATAGGGGTCCGCCTTGAGAACCTCGCGTCCGTGATTACGGATGCAATATTTATAGCACTGCCCCATTTGCACGCGGTCGGTGGGTAAATTCAGTTCCCACACGCCTGCTTCGGTGACGCGTGTCAGAGGGTCGCTCTCGGGGTTCCAACCATTGAAGTCACCGCACACCGAAACGTAGTCGGCATTGGGAGCCCAAACGCGGAAAAGCACACGCTCGCCTTCAATGTGAAAGCCGAGATATTCGTATGCCCGAAAATTGGTTCCCTGATGAAATAGATACGCCGCCATTTCTTGCGGACGCTCTGCCTCTTTTTTTGCCTTTTTTACGGGACATCTTTCCTTTTTCACGAGATTCCCTCCCCTCTTAAAAAACGAAACAATGGTAGTATATCCAAAACGCGCTTCTCTATCCTTTTTTCTCTATTTTGATAGATTTGGCACAAGGTTTCCCATTGTTATTTTACCACACTTTTGCATTCTTGTCAATGTACCACGTGCACAAACTCACCGCTTTATAACAAGAAAATTTATTATGTTTTTCGCACGTGCGCGAGAAAGCGACAAAAAGCGAGCGTTTACGAGCCAAAATTCTCCTCTGTTCCCTTTTGCCACCAAACCACTTGCACGTTGATATCCTCGCGTGCCAAGGAGAGCGGTTCGCCCTTTGGTGAGAGCGTTAGCGTGCCGCTGGTGGGATACCTTAAAACAGTATTTTCTCCCGCTTTTTTCACACTGTTTGCATCCCCTTGTGGCAAAAATGCGGTGGCAGGGCGCAAAAAGCCCACTACCTCGGATACGTTACAAACAAAACCGACATCCCCCAAACGAACCTCGCATTGGTCACCATCCGACAAAAACATCAGCCCACAAAGGGCGTCGGGTGCAAGATACTCCACGCGTACGCTCTCACCGTTCTCGGAAAGTTCCACGACCGCACAAAACTCCACTCCGCTCATCTCTCCCCGAACCTCGCCGCGACCACCCGACGCCAAATAATCAAGGCCGCTTCGCGCAGGCGCGCATCCAACCGCCCACGACGACATCAATACGACAACCAATAGCAAAAAATGTCGAATTTTCATCTCTTTTCCTCCCATAATGCGCATACAACGCGCTTTCCTATGACTATTTTTATGAGAAAAATTGAAAAAGATGCGAAAAAGGGATTGCAATATTTGTCTTATAATGGTATAATAGATGCAGTATTTTGTAAGAAAGGTGGAACGCTATGGAAACATCTCCTCGCAGCCCTGCAAAACCCCAACTGAAATATCCTTGGTATACCTCGACCAAACGCGCAGAGATCGACCTTGGCGCTCTGCAAAACAACTACCGCGCGTGCCTGGAAAAGCTTCAACAATCCGCACCAAACGCGCGTATTCTTGCGGTAGTCAAAGCCGACGGTTACGGGCACGGTGACAAAACCTGCGTGTGCGCGCTTCTGGATGCGGGCTGTGACTTTTTTGCAGTCTCTTGCCCGGAAGAGGCCTATCGCGTACGCGAACAAGCCGAGGATAAAGCCGATATTCTCATTCTCGGTTACACAATGCCGCAACCTCAAACAGTGAGCGAGTTGGCAAAGCACAACCTCATTCAAACACTTCTCTCCCCCGACTATGCACGCGAGCTTGCCGCGGTGGTAAAAAAAGAAAACCTTGCCCCCTTGCGCGTTCATATTGCAATCGATACAGGTATGGGACGCATTGGCTACCCCGCTCGCACCGAACAGGAAATTGACGAAACGGTGCGCAATATTCTCGCGCTTCGCGAAGAGAGCGCCTTTGAAATTTGCGGAATGTTCACCCACTTTGCCCGTGCCGACGAAGGACTTGCCTCCTCGAAAGAAAAGACCTCTCTGCAAGTAGCACGCTACCGCACGCTCAAACAAAAGCTTGAAGAGAACGGCATGACCATCCCCTTCCATCACGTTTGCAACAGTGCCGCGGCTTTGACGCGCCCCGACGATGTTTTTGATGGCGTCCGTCTCGGTCTTTGCCTCTACACACCGCCCACGTATAAACCAAAACGGCTCAATTTGCAACCCGTTATGCATCTTTCGGCAGACGTTGTGCATATTCAAACCATCCCCGCAGGAGAGTCGGTCGGTTATGGCGGACGGTTTACCGCCCTGCACGATACCCCAATCGGGGTTCTCCCTATCGGATATGCTGATGGCATCCCCCGCTCGCTCAGGGGAGCAACGCTTACCATTCACACCGAAAAGGGTGCGTATCCCGTTAAGATCATCGGCAGCGTTTGTATGGACCAATGTATGATTGATCTCTCCGGTATAGATGCAAAGGTCGGTGACCGTATCAGCTTTTTCGGGCATACCCCCACCGCTCTTGAAACGCTCGCAACACACGCAGGCACCATTCCCTATGAATTGCTTTGCGCAATCTCCCTGCGTGTTCCCCGTAACATAATCAGCCCCAAACAAAATGAAAAGAAAAACGAGGATTGAAAAAATGAAAAAATTTGTAAAAACATCCACCCTGTGCATCATTATGGCTCTCTTCGCCGCACTCCTGTGCGCTCCCATACAGGCAGCAGAAACAGCATCAACACAACACATCGTTGGCAACGGTGCCGTTGGTGAGGGTGTGGGAAAACAAACAACGCTTGTTGATTTTGCCAACTCCGAACTTGATGGCTTTGGCCCCTTTACAGGAAGCGAAACCTTGACCTTTGGCTCCTCCGGCGTTTGGGGGACCAATGTTCTCAAAACATTTCTCGCATCCCCCGAGAGCGAAATGGGAATTCAAAAAACATTCTCCGATGCCTCTGTTTTGAAAAACGCATCCTCTCTTTCGGTACAAACAGTAGTATCAAAAAAAGATGTTGCCTACCGTGTAACTCTTCGCTTTTCGGGCACAGATAAGAACGGTGCTCCCGTAACCTGGGAAGCACACGTTAACGCCAGCACCAATCATTGGCAAACCATTACCTTTGATATTGCCGCTTTTACAAAACTGATCGACACCAATGCCCCCGTCACTCTCACCCTGTCGGGTTCCGCTAACAACGAGGACAGCACAGGCGCGAGCTGGATGATCAAATCTATCTATACCAACACAGCCCAAAACTTCCCTGAAATCGTTCTTCCCATTGCCGCCGCAGTTTGCGGACTGGTGCTCGGCTTTGTCCTCTTTTTTGTAATTTATCGTTCCAAACTTAACAAGAGCAGACGCCCCCGTTGGGAAGAGGAACGCTGATATGTCATTAAACATAAAATACGAGCACAAATTGCAGGATATTGCGTTCTTAAGCGGACACCACATTCAATACATACCGCACCTGCACCGCGAATTGGAGCTCATTTGCCTACTTGAGGGTGACGTGATCGCCTATGCCGACTCGGTTCGTTACGAGTTGCACGCAGGCGACATCTTTCTCACCTTCCCCAACCAAATCCATTCCTATGAAAAAGTAACCGAAGAGACACACGTGGGCTTTATTTTCAAGCCCGACCTGCTCCCCGAACTGATGGAAACCTTCACCATCGGCACACCGACCTCACCTGTTATTGAGGGCGCAGCAAACGATCCACGCATTCGTGCACTCATCGATGCCCTGACCGATACCGTAACACGTGAGGACTTTTCACACGTCTCGGAATTGCGTCGCGGCTATCTCTTGGCGCTCTGCGCCGAACTTATTCCAATGATGAAGATTTCCAAACTCCCCGTAGGCGACTCCGAATCTTTGCGCACCATTGTTTCGTTTTGCACGCAGAACTATGCGGAGAATCTTTCTCTTTCGCTGTTGGAAGAAAAGCTCCACCTGAACAAGTTTTATATCTCGCACTTGTTCAGCGGTCGACTCGGCTTGCGTTTTAACGATTATATCAATTCTCTGCGCGTCTCCGAAGCTTGCCGCTATTTGCTCAACTCATCCTTGAGCATTACGGAAATCGGATCTCTTGTCGGTTTTAACACGCCGCGCACGTTCAACCGCGCATTTATCAAACAACTGGGAGTTTCTCCCTCGGAATACCGCAAACAGCGTATGCCCGAGATGCGCGCACACGTCAAACGCCTCTCCGAGGAGTAAAAAGACGAATCGACCAAACCTACGTCTCCACTTATTCTCGCAAACCTCAAAACATAACAACTCTTTAGCCTCCCTTGTGTAAAGGGAGGTGGCAAACGTCGCGAAGCGACGAGTGACGGAGGGATTGTAAAAACTCGGTTTTAACGCAGTCCAATCCCTCACCCGACTCCGTCGGGAGCTCCCTTTACACAAGGGAGCCTTTCGGTGCAGCGAACTTTTGCGCTTGCAATAACAACCGAAAGATCCTCACCTCGACTTGAGAGCAAACAAATCACCACTACGACACGTATTTTGTCGTGCGTGTCTTACTAAAAAACGAAAGAATAGCAATATTTGTCTGATTGGAGAAACAAAATGAGCCAAATCAAGGATATCAATCTCGCACCGTCGGGCGCGGACAAGATCGCTTGGGTGGCATCTTATATGCCCATCCTCAACTCTGTAAAAGAAGAATTTGAAAGAACAAAACCCTTTGCCGGTATGAAAATTTCGATGTCGATCCACCTTGAGGCCAAAACCGCCTATCTTGCAAAAGTTTTGCGCGCAGGTGGCGCCGAGGTTTGGGTAACGGGATGCAATCCCCTTTCTACCCAGGACGACGTTGCCGCGGCTCTTGCTGCCGAGGGCTTCGAAGTCCACGCCATTCACGGCGTGAGTATGGAAGAATACGTCGAGCACCTCAAAATGACACTTTCCTGCTGCCCCGATCTCATTATCGATGACGGCGGCGATCTCATTTCTCTGCTTCACGGCGAATGCCGCGAATACGGAAAGAATCTCATCGGCGGTTGCGAAGAAACCACCACGGGTATTCACCGCCTACTCTCCCGTGAAAAAGCAGGTCTTCTTGATTACACGATGATCGACGTCAACGATGCCGATTGCAAGCATCTCTTTGACAATCGCTACGGCACGGGACAATCGACAATGGACGGAATTATGAACGCCACCAACCTCATCATTGCCGGCAAAACTGTTGTAATTGCGGGCTACGGGTGGTGCGGAAAGGGCTTCGCAATGCGCGCAAAAGGTATGGGCGCCGTGGTTATTGTAACCGAGGTTGACCCCATCAAAGCGATTGAAGCAACCATGGATGGCTTTACCGTAATGCCTATGGATGAGGCCGCAAAACACGGTGATTTGTTCGTCACGCTCACGGGTTGCGCAGACGTTCTTGTAAAGCGTCACTTTGAAGTGATGAAGGACGGCGTGCTCCTTGCCAACAGCGGTCACTTTGACGTGGAAATCAACAAAGATCACCTCGCCGAGCTCGCCACCGAAGTTTGGGAGCGCAAGCCCAACATTCGCGGCTACCGCATGGCTGACGGTCGCGTGCTCAATCTGCTTGCCGACGGTCGCCTTGTCAACCTTGCGGCTGGTAACGGCCACCCCGCCGAAATTATGGATATGTCCTTCGGTATTCAAGCAAAAGGACTTTGGTATCTCGCCAAACACGGCAAGAAAATGGACAAGAAAGTTTATGCCGTTCCCACGGAAATCGACCGCGAAGTTGCTCTCATTAAGCTCAACTCCACAGGTGTCAACATTGATGTTCTCACCCCCGAGCAAGAGGAATACCTCGCTCGCGTTGAGTGATTGAAGATATACAGAACACCCTTTTATTTCATTATTTGTCATTTATTTACAATAGCAATATTTGTCTTGCTTTTGTTTTGAGTTCAAATTTGAAGGAGTTCCCTCTCGATGTTAAATCAGCAAGAAAATAATCAAAATTCTCTATCCTGTCGCGTCGCTGTCATTGGTGCGGGACACGCAGGAATTGAAGCAGCCCTTGCATCGGCTCGACTTGGAGTGGATACGGTTCTCTTTACAATGTCACTTGAGTCGATTGCCAATATGCCTTGCAACCCCTCGATTGGCGGAACCGCCAAAGGACACCTCGTTTATGAGATTGATGCTCTGGGCGGTGAAATGGGACGCGCGGCAGATTTGGTGACGTTGCAATCGCGCCTGCTCAATATCGGAAAAGGCGTTGCCGTGCAAAGTAAGCGCGTGCAGGCAGACCGCAAAAAATATCAATCCATCATGAAGCGCACTCTCGAAACCACGCCCAATCTTCGCGTTGTGCAATCCGAGATAACCGCAATATTTGTCTCTCGAAAAGACGAATGTAATGAGTTTTTTCAAAATGATAAAAACGCAATAGCAACTTTTGTCTCGGGTGTCGGTACTCGCCTCGGTGAGAGATGGGACTGCGATTGCGTCGTTATCGCTACGGGAACTTATCTTGAGAGTGCCATCTTTGTTGGCGATGTTAGTTACGAGGCAGGCCCCGATGGGTTCCTTCCTGCAAAAGGTCTCTCTGCTTCTCTTGAGGAGATTGGCGTCAAGCTCCTGCGTTTCAAAACCGGAACACCCGCGCGCATTAAGCGTGAGAGCATTGATTTTTCGGCGCTTGAGGAACAACCCGGAGATGATTTCATTCTCCCCTACTCTTCCCTTCATGATGAAGACTTTTTCAAAGATTTTGAGCAGATCAGTTGCCACATCGTTTACACGAACTCCGAAACGCACCGCATCATTCGCGAGAATATCACGCGCAGCGCCCTTTATTCGGGCAAGATCCACGGCACAGGACCGCGCTACTGTCCCTCGATTGAGGACAAGCTCGTTCGCTTTGCCGATAAGGAGCGCCATCAGCTCTTTGTTGAGCCAATGGGAGCAGATACCTCGGAGATTTATCTGCAGGGCTTTTCTACCTCTCTCCCCACCGACGTACAGATCAAAATGCTGCACTCCTTGCCCGGATTTGAACACGCCGAGATTATGAGATACGCCTACGCCATCGAATATGATTGCGCAGATCCCCTGCAAATGGATGCAACCCTTGAATTCAAGCAAATCAAAGGACTTTTTGGCGCAGGACAGTTCAATGGAACCTCAGGTTACGAGGAGGCCGCCGCACAAGGTCTTGTTGCAGGTATCAATGCCGCAAGACGCGTCAAAAATCTTCCTTCAATTATATTACCGCGTTCGGGTAGCTATATTGGCACCCTGATTGATGATCTTGTTACCAAAGGAACCAACGAACCTTACCGTATGATGACATCACGTTCGGAATATCGCCTACTTTTGCGTCAAGACAACGCAGATTTGCGCCTCACCCCAATCGGATACGAGGCGGGACTCATCGACGAAGCCCGTTATCAGGCATTTTTACGCAAAAAAGAGGCACAAGAAGCTGAAAAAGAGCGTTTGGAACAAACATTCGTTTCCCCTGCACTTGCCAATCCGCTTTTGGAGCGCATTGGGGAGCCCCCTCTCAAATCGGGTTCTTCCTTAGCAAATCTGCTCCGCAGACCCGCCGTTACCTACGATTTATTAGCAGAAATCGATAAAAACCGCCCCAAATTACCCTATTCTGTGAGACTTTCGGTGGAAACCGACACAAAATATAAGGGTTACACCGATCGCCAGATGGCCGATGTTGAAAGGCAAAAGAAGTTTGAGGCAAAATTACTGCCCGAGAACATCGATTATAAACTAATCAAAGGGCTTCGCTTGGAAGCCGCACAAAAACTCGATAATATCCGCCCCAAGACACTCGGACAAGCCGCAAGAGTCAGTGGTGTCAATCCCGCAGATATTACCGTTTTAATGATCTATTTAGAAATGAAATGAGGTTTGCCCTTGGATTTTACTACATTTTCGCAGATTTTTACCTCTGCAGCCGCAAAAAACAACATTTCCGTCCCCAACGAGGCACAAATGCAACAATTTTATCGGTTTACAGAACACCTTTTAGAAGTAAACGCACATACAAACCTAACCGCCATTCGTGAGCCCGTCGCTATTATAGATAAACACTATGTCGACTCTCTTTTGGCAACCGAACTCATTCCCGAGGGCGCTCGTGTGCTTGACTTGGGGTGCGGACCGGGCTTTCCCTCTATTCCACTTGCTATCACACGCCCGGATTTGAAGATTACAGCTTTGGATAGTACCACAAAAAAGATTGATTTTGTGCAAAAAAGCGCAGAAATCCTGCAATTATCCAACCTAAACGCCATTTCAGGACGCGCCGAGGATGCAAATTTAAGAAAAACACTCGGCAAATTTGATATTGTTATTAGCCGCGCTGTTGCACGCCTAAACATTCTTTGCGAGCTCTGTCTCCCGCATTTGAAAATTGGCGGCAGTTTGATTGCATTAAAAGGCGCAAAATTCGAAGAAGAATTAACAGAGGCCACTAACGCTATTAAAGTTTTGGGCGGCAAAACACTTAAAATCGAACAAAAAGCCCTAATCACCGCAGAAAATCAAACCGAAACACGCGGAGTGATTGTTATTCAGCTTCAAAAAGAACCACCGGCACAATATCCGCGTGCATACGCTGCAATTCTTAAAAAACCGTTATAAAAGTTTCACGTGAAACACACACCCCAATAAGAGGTGATGTTTCACGTGAAGCTTTTTTGTTTGTTTCTTGATGTTTCACGTGAAACACAGGGCTTTTGTCTTTGTGTGCGTGTTTCACGTGAAACATTAAATTTTTCTGTATTTATTTGCAAAAAACATTGCATTTTTGCAAAAAATGTGGTATAATAATAAAAACACCATCTTTACAACTTACACCAAGGAGAAAATGAAATTTATGGGAAAAATCATTGCTTTTGCAAACCAAAAAGGCGGCGTTGGTAAAACAACATCCGCAGTAAATATTGCGGCTTCTTTGGGCGTTTTGGGCTACAAGGTGCTTATGATCGACCTTGACCCTCAGGGAAATGCTACCAGTGGCGTGGGAATTATCAAAAAGAGTCTTAAATCGACCGCTTTTGATCTGTTGACCTCTGATGCTACCGTTCAGGATGTAATGATCAAAACAAGATTTGATAATTTGAGCATCATTCCTACCAATACAACGCTTGCACGCGCAGAATATGAGCTTGCAGACGTTGAAAATGGCGAATTTGTTATCAAAAACAAACTTGCGCCCGTTCTTGATGGCTTTGATTACATCATTATTGACTGTCCTCCGTCTCTTGGAATGCTCACCGTTAACGCGATGACCGCTGCAAATGGTGTTGTCATTCCGATGCAATGCGAATTCTTCGCGCTTGAGGGGCTTTCTCAGTTGATGTTCACAATCAGCCGCATCAAATCGCATTATAATAAGGAACTCAACGTTACCGGTATTCTAATTACCATGTACAATAACCGTCTCATTCTTTCTGCACAAGTTCTCAATGAACTCAAAAAACACTATGCGGACAAGCTGTTTGAGACCACTGTTTCGAGAAATGTTAAACTTTCCGAGGCACCCAGCTTTGGTTTGCCCGTTTATTACCATGAAAAACGCTCTAAAGGCGCTGTTGAGTACCTCAACATTGCAAAAGAACTTGCAGAGCGCATTTAAGGAGGTATAAAATGGCAAAATCAAGAAGTGGACTTGGCCGCGACTTTTATTCCTTGCTCGATGACAACATTTTAGCAAGCGACAAGACATCTGCTGCCACCAATTTGCGTATTTCGCAGGTAGAACCCCGCAGCGATCAACCCAGAAAGGAGTTTTCTCCCGAAGCACTCGGTCAATTGGCGGATTCGATTGCTCAATTTGGCGTTTTGCAACCCATTATTGTGCGCGAAAGTGCGCTTTTGGATGGAAATTATGAAATTATCGCAGGCGAACGCCGTTGGAGAGCTTCCAAAATGGCAGGGCTCAGCGAAATTCCCGCAGTGATCCTCGACGGAGATGATCTAAAGGCGGCTCAAATTGCCGTTATCGAGAATGTACAACGTGAAGATCTCAACCCTGTGGAAGAAGCATTCGCCTACGATGCTCTCATCGAGCGTTTTGGTCTGACACAAGAGCAGGTTGCAAAGCAAGTAGGGAAGAGCCGCTCGGCAATTACCAACTGCTTGCGTCTGTTAGATCTTCCCGACGAAGTTTTAGATCTTTTGAAGAGAGGTGAGCTTTCCGCAGGTCATGCGCGTGCGTTGCTTGGTCTCGATAATGAAGAACAAATGGCTCCTTTGGCTGCGAAAATTGTAGAAAAAGGTCTTTCGGTTCGCGACGTTGAGCGCACGGTTCGCCTGATGAACTATACCCCCGCCGAGGTAGATACCGAAGAGCAGAACGAAGCAAAGCAGAGAAAGGCGTATATGCACGATCTTGAGCACCGCGCTGTTTCGGTTCTCGGCAGACGCGTTCGCATCCTTAAAACAGCAAAAAAGAAGGTTGTTGAGCTGGCTTACAGTGACGATGATGACCTTGCAGAGCTCCTCAAGAGCATTTGCGGCGGAGACTTTTTCGCCGACAACGATTAAGATACTTGGAGAAAAACAATGTTAGATATCAAATATATTAAAGAAAATCCCGAAGAAGTGATTGCGAGATTGGCAAAAAAAGGAAAAGATGGAAAAAATGATATAGAAATGATTCTTTCCTTGGATACCGAGCGCCGTGCAATTATCGGTGAGGTTGAACAACTCAAAGCAAAACAAAACCAAACCAACAAACTTATTCCTCAATACAAAAAAGAAGGGAAGGACGTGTCCTCGATTTTTGCCGAAATGAAGGAACTTGGTGCAAAAATCAAGGCAGACGATGAAAGACTGAAAGAGGTTGAGACACAACTGACCTCCTTTATGCTCGGGCTCCCCAATCTTCCCGACGAAGACCTGCTTCCCGGCGGCAAAGAGAACAATGAGCCCCTGCGTTACTACGGCGAGCCCAGAAAATTCGACTTTGAATTCAAAAACCACGTTGATCTCTGCACTGATCTTGGTCTCATCGACTACAAACGTGGTGCAAAGCTCTCCGGCAACGGATTTTGGATCTATTCCGGTCTTGGCGCACGCCTTGAATGGGCACTGCTCAATTACTTTATCGACTTCCACCTTGGAAATAATTACCAATTAATGCTCGTTCCGCATATGCTGGCCTATGAGTGTGGTCTAACTGCAGGTCAGTTTCCCAAGTTCCAGGATGAGGTTTATTGGATGGAAACCGCAGAGGACGAAAGACGTCGTTTTATGCTTCCCACCGCAGAGACCGCATTGGTTTCCTTGCACCGTGACGAGATTTTGACTGAGGCAGATCTGCCCAAAAAGTATATTTCTTACACCCCTTGTTTCCGCCGCGAGGCGGGCTCTTATCGTGCTGACGAGCGTGGTATGGTGCGCGGACACCAATTCAACAAGGTTGAAATGGTACAGTACACGCTGCCCGAAAAGAGCGATGAGGCATTTGAAGAACTCGTTGCCAATGCCGAGGGCCTTGTTAAGGGTCTTGGTTTCCACTTCCGCACCGTAAAACTCGCGGCAGAGGACTGCTCCGCTTCGATGGCACGCACCTATGATATCGAGATCAACATTCCCTCGATGAACGGCTACAAAGAAGTTTCCTCTGTTTCCAACGCACGTGATTACCAAGCAAGACGCGGTATGATGCGTGTAAAACGTGAGGGGGGCAAGACCGAATTTTTACACACGCTCAACGGTTCCGGCCTTGCAACCAGCCGTATTTTCCCCGCACTCGTAGAGCAGAATCAGAACGCTGACGGCAGCGTGACCGTGCCCGAGGTGCTGCGCAAGTATATTGGTCTTGACGTTATCAAAAAGTAATTTGTCTCCCAATCAACCCTAAAGGAGAGTAAATATGCTCAACCCCGTTACTGTTTTTTTGCGCGCCGGCAGCGCCTCTTTTTGGGAACAACTTGCAGGATGGTATCAAAATTCCACGCTTGGCGAGCTGATTTCTTATTTTCAAGAAACCTATTTTTCCATTCACTTCGGCGCATACGATAACTTTTCTGTCACTGAACAGGCCGCCGGCATTATCAACAAAATAATTCCCGCGCTCATTTGGGGCATTATCCTTGCCGCGATTGCAACGGTCTATTGCCGCCGTATTGTGGGTGATTTTGTAAGGGCGCTCATCAAAAAAGAGGCGCTTTCTCCCGAGGCGGGCGTGACCTTGTTTGATGCCGGTGCGTTTCGGAACACGATTATTCGTCGCGAGTTGTGCCGCGGTGCGTTTTTGCGCAAGGTGGTATTCTGTCGCGAGGAACAAGATTTTCTTGCAGAAAAAGGGAAGGATGCTACCTATAAAATTGATTTTACAAAGGATCATTTTTATATTCCCGAAGACCTCAAATACCGTGCCGAAATTCGATTTAATCAAAAAGGATCGGGTTGGCTTTCGGTTGTGTTGACGGTTGTTTTGGTCCCCGTTATTGTGGGCCTGCTTTGCCGTTTTATGCCCAACATATTGCAATTTGCCGATTCCATCATCACGTTTTTTGCACCGTAAATAAGAGAAGCACCCGTGAAACTTTCACGGGTGCTTTTTGGTTTTTCAGGATTTTGGAAAGTCGAGGACGCCGGCCCCTACAATTAAGCAAGCGGGAAGAAAACAAATGTAATCTCTTTCTGCGCGCCACGCGCGGTGATAGAGGAAAGCGTTGCTTTTTGACGCAAGGGAACATGAAGACGGAATGTGCCATCCGATTCCTCAATTTTGTAATCCTTGAAAGCAGGATGCGTTGCAAAACTCGCGACATCTGCTTCTGTCGGCAGATCGAATGTGGTTGGTTTTGTGATGCGCTCGCGCACGCTTTGTTGAATTTGTAAACCGTATTTTTGCACTACGTGTGTTGATTTTGCGGCATTTTCATTCTCTTTGTCATAGGGTGCGGCGCTGATTTTGCCGTTGTAGCGACGCATCGTCATAAAGGTGCAAAACAGGTATGCGTCAAGGCGTTCCATCTCACCTTCATCGAGCGTGACGTTCACACGTGAAACAGACATTTCGTGCAAGCGGCATCCCACAAGATTTGCAATCATCAAAAGATGCGCCACTACGTTGGTTTGTCGCTCGTTACCAAACAAACGATCCATATAGAATTGGAGCGTACAGAACTGTTTTTCCAACTCTGTAGAGCGGTCAGTCTCGATCCCGTTTTCGGTTGCAAAATTCAACGAAAACGCATAGCGTTGTGCGTTTTTAAGGGATTTTTCCACATTTTCGATGTTTTCATTTACATAGAAAACCAAAGCAAGTCCAAGTCGCCGCCACGCAGGGTAGGCGAGCAAGGTACCACTGTTTGTGGGGAGAAGCAAAAACTCGTCTTTCAACTCAAACAGATGCAAAAGAGATGCCGCATCTGCCACAGAAAGCGAGAAAGCGTCAGAGAGGGAAATATCAATCAATTCTTCCTTTCGCGTAGCAGAAAGAATGCGGAACCGGTTGGCAACATCTACCACAAAACAGTTTTCAAATGCGACATTCCGAAAACGCGAATTTTTACTGTTGAAGAAACTTTCTTCCGGCACATAACTTTTAATTTTGTAACTACGCATATTAAAAAACAATGTGACGCACGCGATGGAGTGCGATTTTTTGGCAGGTTCCGTCAAGACAAACAACGTCAAAAACCGTATCACGGTTATAAAAAACGTCGCTTGCACCGTTGGTGAATGTAACAAACAGTTTGTCTTTCATTTTTAGGGGTTGCGTCTCAACACTCAGATAGGCAATGCTGCCCGTATCGATGCGAACGATAGATCCATCAGCGGCATCACAATCAAAAAAGCAATCAGCAAGCATTCCTTTGCAAAATTCACTATCGCGACTGTAAAAACGCGTACAGCGAAGAATTTGCGAAGGATCAGCAAACAACTCTTTTTGCGGCATTGCTTTTGCTCGATTTTTGATATACGTGATGGCTTTTTGAGGTGTTAAGAGGGCAATATCGTCCATTTCGTTTGGGGTGGTCAGTTTGCAATCGGGCTCGGCAAAAATCACCATGCCACACACGGGGGTTTTGATTTTGTAGAACGCGCGCATTTTTTCAATAAACTGCTTGGTGGTCCCAACAGGGCTTTTGAGCGTTTTATGCACACCATTCTCTTTGTTTTGATAAAATTCACCGTTTTTTTCGCAACCGATTTCGCCCTTCCAATTTTTGACCTCTATTACAAAAGGGACGTTCTTGTGAATAACGAGAAAATCCTTTTCGAGATAGAGATTTTTGTGAGGCACGACCACGTTACGAATGACACACTCAAAATTTTGACAAAGCAGGCGATAGATTGCCTCTTCGCCATCCACACCAAAGCTTTCAATCTCTTCGAGGAGCGGCAAGGGCTTGGCGCTTGCTCTGTTCCACATTGTTTTCAAAATTTGACTCATTTTTACAACCTCTTTTGTTTCTTCCATTGCAGTATAGCACAAATTTGCAAAACAGTCAAGAGAAAATTTGATTTCTCTCGCTACGTGTTAAAAAAAGGCGACCTGTGGTCGCCCTTCTTTATGATTTTTCATCCTTTACATACTCGAGAATGTCGCTTACGTTACACTCTAAAACTGTGCAAATGCGATCTAAAATGTAACTGTCATAGCGAATAACACGATTTTTATAGTAACGGTCGATGGTTTGAAATTTGATTTCCGTTCTCTTTGCCAATTCGTATCTTGTAATGCCGCGTTTTTCTAACATTTTATCGATTGTCAGTCTTACCATTTTGTATCCCTCTCTTTCTGTATATATTCTAACGAACATATACCTACTTGACAATCTACTTGTTTTGGTATATACTTATATAAGTATATACAGAGAGGTGCAAATGTATGAAGTTGTTGATAGTTGGGTCGAGAAGTATTTCTGATTTTGACCTTTCACCTTATATTTCTAACAATATTGACACTATTATTAGCGGAGGGGCAGAGGGAATTGACTCTTTAGCGGAAAAATATGCCGATTTTCACCGCATATCTAAATATATCATCCGCCCTCGCTATGATATTTACGGTCGCGCAGCTCCACTCAAACGCAACGAACAAATGGTCAATATGGCCGACGAAATACTCATTGTTTGGGATGGGCAATCAAAAGGTACGCAACATACCATAAAATATGCGAAAAAAACAAATAAGAAATTAACAATTATACAATGTTATTTGATGCCACACAACTCTCTTAACGGGCAGGGTCTCGGCGGCGCCTGACCGTTAGCGGCAGCCAAAGCGAGGTTTTACCTCGCGCCGACTGTCTATCTGTTAACTAACAAATTTATTGGTTTATTTGTTGTGCTAAAGTTCTTGAAAGGGGTGTGGGGAAAACTTCTTACAAGAAGTTTTCCCCACATTCTCTTTTATGCCTTACATTCATATCCCGCATCCTTCACTGCGGCAATGAGAACATCTACAGAAACGCTCGATAACGCATCTACGGTAGCGGTTTTGGCATTGAGGTCTACCGATACGGCAGTGACGCCCTTCACGCCTTCCAGCGCCTTTTTGACGTGGGAAACGCAGTGTTGGCACATCATACCTTCAACGGTGAGGGTGTGGGTGGTATTTTCTTTCTTTTTGAGTCCAAACATTTTCTTTTCTCCTTTATCAAGTGAAATAAAGCGCAGACGCAGCGCGTTAGAAACAACAAACAGGGAAGAACAGCTCATTGCCGCCGAGGCGAGCATCGGGCTGAGCTGCCAGCCCAAGATGGGATAGAGAGCACCTGCCGCCACAGGAATACAAATGGCGTTGTAGAAAAGTGCCCAAAAGAGGTTTTCTTTAATAATGCGCAAGGTTGCACGGCTGAGGCGTAGGGCATCGACAACGCTTGAGAGGGTGTTACCCGAAAGAACAACGTCAGCACAATCGATAGCGACCTCTGTTCCTGCTCCAACAGCAATGCCGATGTCTGCGCGTGTGAGGGCGGGGGCATCGTTGATACCGTCTCCCACCATTGCGCAAGGAGAGGTGGCAGAAATCTCGCGCACGATGCGTTCCTTGTCCTCGGGCATCAATCCCGCGTGGTGGCCGTCAAGCCCTGCCTCTGCCGAAATTGCCGCGGCTGTGCGTGCGTTGTCGCCCGTAAGCATCAAAGCAGAAAGTCCGTCCGCTTTGAGTTTTTGAATGGTCTCTTTTGCTTCCTTTCGAATACGGTCAGCAAGGGCAAGGATACCTATGGGCTCGTCATCAAGCGTAACGAGAACAACCGTTTTGCCTTGGTTTTCTAATGTTTGAATATCTTGTTTGATGTCACAGACACCGTCTTTTTGCACTACGTGTAGCGAAAAAGCGGTGTTTTCTTGTATTAGGGTGGCTTTTTGTTTCTCGTTGATTTGAGAGAGAAGTTCTTCACTTGGTCTGCCGATGCGACACACCTTACCGCCAATGGTACCCTGTGCACCAACGCCTGTCAAGGTGGCAAAGTCGGTAACTGTTTCGAGTTGGGTGATGCCATACTCTTGGGCACCCAGACAAACCGCCGTGGCGAGAGGGTGTGCCGAGAGATGCTCTACCGATGCGGCGGCAAGGAGAAGTGCCTCTGCGGTGGTGTTATAGGAATATACGTCGGTGAGCGCCGGCTTGCCCTCGGTAAGAGTTCCGGTTTTGTCAAAAACAATTGTTTTTACCGTAGAAAACTTTTCAAGCGCCTCAGCAGAGCGGAAGAGAACGCCCATTTTGGCGGCTCTGCCAACACCCACGGTAATTGCCGTAGGCGTCGCTAAACCGAGCGCGCAGGGGCAGGAAATGACCAATACGGAGATAGCAGAACGCAACGCCTGCTCAATGTTCTGCGTAGCAACGAGCCAAACGATGAGCGTGAGTGCAGAAATCGCCATAACGATCGGCACGAACACCGCGCTGACCTTATCCGCCACACGCGCAATGGGCGCTTTTGAGGACGCGGCATCCTCGAGTAGGCGAATAATACGGGCAAGTGAGGAATCTTCTCCTACGCGTTCTGCGCGCACCGTCAGAGCCCCCGATAGCAGAATGCAAGCCGCACGCACTTCGCTGCCGTCTGTTTTTTCCACAGGCATACTCTCACCCGTCAGTGCGGATTCGTCAACCGTTCCGCTGCCCGAAAGTACTACTCCGTCGGCAGGAATGCGCTCTCCCGCGCGGACGAGAAAAACATTTTCCTTTTGCAATTTTTCAATGGGTAAGAGGATTTCTTTATCCTCTTTGAGAACCGTCACAAATGCAGGAGTAAGCGTAGAAAGGGAACGGATAGCATCCGCGGTCTTATCCTTTGCGCGCGCCTCGAGGAGTTTTCCAAGTGAGACAAGTGTGAGAATCATCGCAGCGGATTCAAAATAGAGATCATGCAGATATTTGTGCACCGTGTCAGTGTTTTGCGCCATTATGATCATCAAAAATGCAAACAAGCCGTACAAAATCGCCGCTCCTGCGCCTACGCAGATGAGAGAGTCCATATTAGGCGAACGGTTCCAAAGTGCTCTCGCACCACTGATAAAAAAGTGACGGTTGATCAAGAGAACAGGAAGCGTCAACAGCAGCTGTGCGAGGCACATCAGAGCGGCATTCTCCGCACCGCGCAAAAATGCAGGGGCAGGGAGTCCCACCATCGAGCCCATTGAAAGGTACATCACGCCAAGCGTGAACAGGGTAGATAGCACAAGCCCCCAAACGCGCTTGCGGCTCTCGTTGTCTTTTTTTGTTGTATTTGATTGTTGTTCTGTAACAAGCTCATATCCGGCGCTTTTGATAACTGCCGCGAGTCGAGTTTCCAGACTTTGCACGTCCGTTTTATCGTTAACAATGAGCGAGACCGAATTTGTCAACAGAGAGACGCTTGCACTTTCTCCATCTCCAATTACTTTTGCAATCGCTCTCTCTACGTGAGCCACGCACGCCGCGCAGGTCATTCCTTTTATTTCATAGTGTAATCGCATAATTCTCCTTTTTTTTTACGGAACAAGCATAAAATGATAAACTTATCTGTCGCTTTATTTTTATTATACATTCTTTTCCTCTTATTGTCAACAACCGTTTTGCCTTGTAAAATTTAAATTATTTGTAAATTTTATTAAAATTACGCGCGCGGGCGTTGTAAAATAATATTATTTATGTTATAATATTAATAATTATGAGCACGACACCAAAAATGTGAAAGGAGTTCGTCAATGCCTTCTCAAAATTACATCGAAGAAATCAGGGAAATTTGGAATATGGTGAAAGAATCCTTCCGCTCGGAACTTTCCGAAACCTCTATCGATCTTTGGTTTGGAGAAATTACAGTTGTTTCGTTTGATACATCCGAATATGTTCTTACCCTTGGAATTCCCTCTGCTTTCAAATTCGACATTGTCAAAAACAAATATCTCACTTCCATTGAGTCTAAATTTTGCCAATTATTAGGATTTGATGTTAAAGTCAATCTCACTTTCACAGGTTCTGCCGCGGCAGGGGATAGCATCAAAAGTCAGGTGATCGGTATTGAGCCACCTCAAAAGAAAGAGAAAGAGGAAGAGGTTAAAAGTCCTCTTAACACACTCACCGATTTCAATTTTGAATACACCTTTGAAAACTTTATTGTAGGCAGCACAAACAAGTTTGCACACGCCGCTTGTGTGGCGGTTGCAAACAGACCTGCCAATTACGAGTCGGATACGCGCCGTTCGCTTTCTACCTATAACCCTCTCTTCATTTACGGCAACAGCGGTCTTGGCAAAACACACTTGATGCACGCCACCATCAACCGCATGAAGCAGAACAATCCTAACATCAAAATCATCTACACGCGAGGTGAAGATTTCACAAACCAAATGATTGCCTGCCTTGCTAACAAAACAATGGCAGAGTTCCACGAAAAGTACCGCAACTGCGATGTGCTCCTCATTGACGATATTCAGTTTATCGCGGGCAAGACCTCAACCCAAGAAGAATTCTTCCATACGTTCAACGCGTTGTATGACGGAAAGAAACAGATCATTCTGACATCCGACCGTCCTCCGCGCGACATCAAAACACTTGAGGATAGATTGACCTCCCGTTTTGAGTGGGGCCTCTTGGCCGATATTGAACCGCCGGATTTGGAGTTGCGTATTGCCATTATCAAAAAGAAGGCAGAGCAGGTGAACATCACCATTCCCGACGACGTGCTGACCTTCCTTGGCGAGAACCTGCGTTCCAACATTCGTCAAATTGAGGGTGCTATTAAAAAGCTTGGTGCCCTGAGTTTTCTCTCCGGAAAGGAGATCAATATGGAATTGGCACAGGAGTGCATTTCCGAACTTCTCGGCGGTGCAGAACCGGTCAGCGTTACCGTGGACAAGATCTTTAACAAGATGTTTGAAAAATACGGCATCTCAAAAGAGAGTTTAACAGGCAATAAACGCAACAAGGATATTGCCAATACGCGCCACATTACCATCTACTTAATTCGTGAATTGACCGAGATGTCTTTCCCGAGTATTGCAAAGATTTTCGGCCGTGACCACTCCACCATTATTTCCTCTCACCGTTTGGTAGAATTCAAGATGTTGGATGATCCCGCATTCCTCACAGAGATCAACGAACTCAAAAAGGAAATTTAAGTTTTCCACACAGAGAACAGAGTTTTCCACACGGTTTTCAACACTTGTGGAAAAGTTGTGGATTTTCATTCGGTTTTACACAAGTTTTCCTGCAAGTTTCCCTGTTTTTGCCGCCACGCCCCACCTGTTGGCTTGTGGAATGGTAAAAAGGGGTGACGGTGGAAAAGTCCGGCAAGAGAGTAAGTTTGTTCGACATTTTTCCACTTTTCCACAGGAGTTTTCCTTACACAGCCGGTTTGCAAATTGACCGCGCAGTGATGGATGTAAAAAAAGATGCTGATTGATAACTCAGATCTTAAAAAATGCGTTTTGGTGCATTTCTATCAACCGATTTTCCACATTAAAAAAGAGTGCAAAACCGTGGTAAATGCGCCACATCTATCGCTTTTGGGGACTTTCCACAGTTTCCGCAAGCTCTACTATTATTACTATTTATCATTATATCATTCTTTCGTTATATATCGCGTAGCGAGAAAACAGGGCGAGAGAGCATAAAGAAAGGAATTTTGTTATGAAGATCATATTCAACCGCCAAAACGTAAGCGATGCAGTTTCCCCCTTGATGTGTGCCGTTTCCGGCAAGTCCACACTCACAGCGGCAGAGGGTATCCTCATTGAAGCAAACGCCGATGGTTCCTGTGTAATGACCACCTTTGACCTTGAAAAAGGTATGCGTATCAAAATGGAAGCCGAGGTTGAGGAAGCAGGCGCCGCCATCATCAACGCGCAAAAGTTCGTGCAAACCATTCGCGTAATGGAAGGCGAAACGGTTACCTTGACCGTGAGTGAGAATATGCAAGCTTGCATCTATAGCGGCAAATCCAATCACAAAATGACAGCACTCCCGGCAGCAGATTATCCTACCATTCCCCGTCTTGTCACCGAGGATGGCTTTGTGGTCGGTCAAGCGGTGCTCAAAACGATGCTCTCCAAGGTGATGTTTGCAATGGCATCCAACGACCAACGCCCCGTGCTCAACGGCTGTTATTTCCGCGTTAGCGATGACGAGCTTTTGATGGTGTCCTGCGATAGCTACAAGCTTGCAAGATGTGCCACCAAGGCGGCAATCGAAAACAAGAACGAGGATGGCTCGGCGCTCAAGTTCTCCTTTATTATTCCTACCAAGACCATCAACGAGCTTTACAAGCTCCTCAAAGACGACGAGCGCGAGGACGTTCGCATTTATATGTCCCGCAAGAACATTGTGTTCAACATTGGTGAGATGGTATTCTTCTCTCGCTTAATTGAAGGTCAGTACATCGATTACGACCGCATCATTCTCAAAACACACCGCATCTTTGCAACTGTTGATAGAGAGAGAATGATTTCTGCGCTTGAGAGAGCCGCACTTGTTACCGAGGAAAAGATTGCAGGTAGCGTTCGCTCGCACGTAAAACTTGAGTTCGACGGCGGCGTGCTGATGATCTCTGCTGTTTCTACTCTTGGCAGTACTTATGATGAAATTGAAGTTGAACAAGAGGGCGATCGCATCCTCATCGCGTTCAACAACCGCTTCCTTTTGGATAGCTTGCGCGCAAGCGATGCCGAAAAGATTAGAATTTCGATGACCTCGGCACTTACCAGCATCAACATCGAGCCGGCAGAGGAAGACGAGGACTGCACAGACCTCTTTATGCTCCTGCCCGTTAGAATGAAAGAGTAATACAAATAAATGGAATGTAACAAAATCTCCATTCGCAATTTTCGCAACATAGAGGCGGCCGAAATCGAGTTTGATGGCGGCGTCAATATTCTGTGCGGTGAAAATGCGCAAGGGAAGACCAATCTCTTAGAAGCGATTCATTTTACCTCGCTTGGCAAGAGTTTTCGTACCACGCACGATGAGGAAATGATTCGCTTTGGCGAGGAGTTTGCAGCGGTTTCGCTTGACTTTACCGATTCGGTGCGCCGACAGAATATAACGGTGCGTATGATGGCAGGTAAGCGCAAACAGATTGAGCACAATCGCATCAAGGTCGGGCGCGTTTCCGACATTGTGGGCGCGTTCCGCACGGTTCTGTTTTGCCCCGAGCATCTCTCTCTTATCAAAGAGGGGCCCGGCGAGCGGCGAAACTTTTTGGATATTGCGCTCTCGCAACTCTATCCCGTCTATCTCAAAAGTTTACAACGATACAACCAAATTCTCAAACAACGCAATCAGCTCATCAGAGCCGCCGAGGATGATCGTGGGACATTTGATGCCACCGTTGATCTTTGGTCGGCACAGCTGGCGCACGAGGCGGCTGTAATAGCCAAATATCGCTATCGCTATATTGAGATGGCAGAGGAGCACGTCAAGCGCTTTTTTGGCGAGATGACGGGGGAGAGGGAAACGCCATCCATTGTCTATCTTGGCTCGTCCAAGCAAGCCCCCGAGGAGTATGAGGACATCGCCAAAACAGAGGCGGTATATCTTGAACTTCTCAATACGCGCCATGACCGCGAAATCGGGGCAGGGAGCACGCTTTGGGGCATCCACAAGGATGATATCGAAATTCTGCTTAACGATAAACCCGCACGCGCATTTGCCTCGCAAGGGCAACAGCGCTCACTCGCGTTGGCACTCAAACTTGCCGAGGGCGAGGTCTGCGCCACAGTTTGTGGGGAGAAGCCGGTATTTCTTTTTGATGACGTTTTCTCCGAACTTGACGCCACGCGCCGCGCTTATCTTTCGGGAAAGATTGGCGAGCGTCAGGTTATCATCACCACCTGCGAGCCCTCGGGCATTGCCGGCGGAAAGATGATAAGGGTAGAGAACGGGAATTTTCAGTAAACAGAAAAATAAATTATGGAAACTTACAAAGAAAAAATTATTGAAATTATAGCAAATTCTTCTATCTCTTTTCTCCTGTTGTTGATCTTGGGCTTGAGTGTGTATGAGTTGTATCAACTCTGCAAGGCACAAAGAAAACCAAGAAAAGGAAACATTATTTCAGCAGCTATTATGATTGTGCTTCAAATGTTTACTGCTTTGCTTGAACTTTTTGATTCAAGCATCAATGCAGAAACGTTAGCATACGCAACAATCATTATTGTTGTTTGTCTGTGTTTTCTTATTCCCGAGTCCATCTTTTACTATCGAATGAGAAAGCAAGAAAAGAGAAAAAAAGAGGAATAAGGAGCTTTACTTTCGAGGCTCCCTCCGAGAGGGACCTGGCGCCGAAGGCGACTGAAGGAGCTTGCGTGTACGAACGCAAAGCACTTGCTTTATGGCGATCGGTATACGATAATGCCGCGCTCTCCTTCCACCGCTATCGCGGTCCCCCTCCCTCCCGGAGGGAGGCAAAAGTAACAGTTGCATCACATAATAAAAATCTGTTTTTCACAGCTTGCAACGTCCTCGCTCGTGGGCAGATCGACTCATTGAAACAGAGTGCGTCTTGAGCCCTCCTCCGAGAGGAGGGAAAACACCGCAAAGCGGTGTAGGGAGGAGCCTGCGTGTACGAACGCAGAATACTTATTTTGTGGCGAGCGGTAGATCATAATGCCGCGTGCTCCTTCCGGTTCGCTTCGC